>NZ_JACMZT010000044.1:0-54450 GCF_017349615.1 Pseudomonas sp. GW531-T4 | reverse complement strand
GACGTACGGCGCGTAGTCCGGCAGTACCGCCTCGACCTTGCCTTGTTCCTTGAGGAACGCCGCGGTGTCGGTGATGGCCTTGGTGGTCGGCGCGCCAAGGCTGATGACCTGGTCGGCCGCCAGTGGGTAGACGTTGCCCTGCAACAGCAGCGGAATGTCGCTGGCCTTGGCGCCGGAGAGTTTCACCAGCTTGTCGACGTTGCTCTGCTCAGCCAGCCAGGCTTTTGGGTCCTTGCGGTAATCGGCGTAGGCGTCGAGGGTCACCTTGGCGAAGGCGGTGACGATTTGCGGATGCTTCTCGGCGAAGTCCTTGCGCACGATCCAGGCATCGAAGGTCGGCGCGCCGAACTGGGCCAGTTCGCCGGAGGTGATCAGCACCTTGCCGTTCTCCTTGGCCACGCCCAGCGCCGGGTCCCAGACGTAGGTGGCGTCGATGTCGCCGCGTTTCCAGGCGGCGATGATCGCCGGTGGCGCCAGGTTGAGAATCTGTACTTTTGCCGGGTCGATTTTCCAGTGCTTGAGCGCAGCCAGCAGGCTGTAGTGGCCGGTGGAAACGAAGGGCACGGCGACTTTCTTGCCGACCAGGTCCTGGGGCGTCTTGATCCCGGATCCGTCGCGGGCCACCAGGGCCTCGGCGGCGCCGATCTGGGTGGCGATAAGGAAGGTTTCCACCGGCACCTTGCGGGTGATCGCAGCGGTCAGCGGGCTGGAGCCGAGGTAGCCGATCTGCACGTCACCCGAAGCGATGGCGGCGATGATGTCGGCGCCGTTGTCGAACTTGCGCCAGTCGATCTTGGCCTGGGTGACCTTTTCATAGGTGCCGTCGGCCTGGGCGACTTTCGCTGGATCGACGGTGGTCTGGTAGGCGACGGTGACGTCGGCTGCCTGGGCGAAGAAGCTCGCGGTGGCCAGGGACACGGCCGCCAGGAGGCGGAGGGGAAGGTGCAGTTTCATCATGAAGCTCCTCAACAGGCGGCCAAGTGTGGACGTGGTAGGAGACTAAATGATCTAAGAATCTAAAAATAAATAACTTTTTAGAATTAGCTTAAAAGAGGAATCTTCTAAAGAAAGCGCTTTTTGAAGGGGAGCGCTTTGCGCTCCATCGCGAGCAAGCTCGCTCCTACGCATTGATCTTGTGTAGGAGCGAGGCTTGCCCGCGATAAGCGCCGCAGACGCTTAGTTGCTGATCGCCAGGATACTCGCCTGATACGAGCCGACAAATACGTCGAAATCGCCGACTTCGTTCTGTTCCAGCTCGGCCTGTTGCAGCAGGGAGTTGCGCGCCGCTTCTTCGAAACGCGCCTGGTCTTCCTTGCTCAGGGACTCGCTGCGGAAGAACTCGGCATGGGCCAGGCTCTGGCGCAGGGAGAACTGGCTGAAGCTTTCCTTGTGTTCCTGCATGGCGGCCAGGACCTGGGCCGAAGGCGTCAGGGACGAATCCTTGACCTTGGCCAGCTGGGCGTCCAGCGCCTTGCTATGGGCGTCGCTGCCGTGGCTGCGGTCGAGCAGGGCGGCCAGCGGCGCGATCTTTTCCAGCAGTTCGCCGGCCCATTCCTTGAGGTCCACCAACTGTCCCTGGCGCAGCAGGTGCAGGCCCGGGCGACGACCTTCCTTGACCACCTTGAGGAAGTTCGAGGTGGCGTTGCCGCACTCGTTGTTCTCCAGCAGCGGGCTTTCGTTGAGCGCGCAATACAGCAGGAAGGCGTCGAGGAAACGGGCTTCCTGCACGTCGATGCCCATCGGCAGGAACGGGTTGATGTCCAGGCAACGGACTTCGACGTACTGGATGCCGCGAGCCATCAGCGCCTGGATCGGCCGCTCGCCGGTGTAGGTCACGCGTTTCGGGCGGATGTTGGAGTAGTACTCGTTTTCGATCTGCAGGATGTTGGTGTTGAGCTGGACCCACTCACCGTCCTGGTGGGTGCCGATCTCCACATAAGGCGCGTACGGCGTGGCGACGGCCTTGCGCAGGCTGTCGGTGTAGCTGTTCAGGTCGTTGTAGCAAGGGGTCAGGCCGGCCTGGGCGTTGCTCTGGTAGCCCAGGTCGCTCATGCGCAGGCTGGTGGCGTACGGCAGGTACAGGGTCTCGGCGTCCAGCTGTTCCAGCTGGTGCGCGCGACCGCGCAAGAAGCCTGCGTCCAGCGCCGGCGAGGCGCCGAACAGGTACATCAGCAGCCAGCTGTAGCGGCGGAAGTTGCGGATCAGCGCGATGTACGCCGACGACTGATAGTCGCGGTCGCTGCCGACGAAGCCTTCGGCCTGCTTGAGCAGCGGCCAGAGCTGCTCCGGCAGGGAAAAGTTGTAGTGGATCCCGGCGATGCACTGCATGGTCTTGCCGTAACGCAGGGCCAGGCCCTTGCGGTACACATACTTGAGCTGGCCGATGTTGGAGGTGCCGTAATAGGCGATCGGGATGTCTTCCTCGGCCGGCAACGGGCACGGCATCGATGGACTCCACAGGTACTCGTTGCCGAGCTTGCTGTAGGCGAAACGGTGAATCTTGTCGAGGCTGGCCAGGGTGTCCGCCGGATCGGGCAGGGCTGGGGTGATGAACTCCAGCAGCGACTCGGAATAGTCGGTGGTGATCTGTTCGTTGGTCAGCGCGGAACCCAGTTCTTCCGGGTGCGGAGTCTGGGCCAGACGCGCTTCGCCGGTCACGCGCAGGCATTCGCGCTCGATACCGTGCAGGCACTGCTCGAGCAGAGAGAGGTTAGCGCGCTCGCCGAGCAGAGCCAGGCGGCGGTTGAGAAGTTCGCTCAAGTTGGATTCCTTCACGCGTCAGTCGCCCCAATATGGGGGTGGGCAGGACGGTCTACAAGGGTGAAGTTGAAACTGGCGTTTTCGCCTGGTCGTTGAGCCGGCATGGCCCGATTTTGCAAGCACCACACTTCATCCCTGAATCTGGCTTTAGCGCAGGCAGAAAACTCCGACGCCGCTTTCGCAGCGCCGAAATTAACTCAAATCGATGACGGGGAGCTAGGTCTGTCGATGTTCGAAGGCGGGCCGCGTCGCTAGCGGATGAATTGGCGTCGCGGCTGTCACCAAAGGGTTCCTCAGAGGACCGCGAAGGTGCCTTGTGCCTTGGCGACCAGTTTGTCGCCTTGCATCACATCGGCCTCGACCACCAGGGTGCGGCGACCCGGGTGGAGCACCCGGGCGTGGCAGATCACGTCGCCCTCGGCGACGGCGCGGATGTAGTTGATCTTGCACTCGATGGTCGCGCTCTGCTGGTCGAAGCCGTGGGAGCTGGAACAAGCCAGCCCCATGGCGATATCGACCAGGCTGAAGATCGCCCCGCCGTGCAGCTTCTGGCCACGATTGCGCAACTGCGGCGTCAGCGTCAGGGCGACGTCGGCTTCACCGACCTCCAGGCGCTGCAGACGGCAGCCGAGCAGTTGGCTGAACGCGCTTTCGGTCAAGCCGGCCGGGATCTCCATCAGCGTTTCTTCAACTGCTTGGCGTTGGCGAACAGCGAGGCCATGGCGTTGTTGGTCGGGGCCGCTGCCACGCTTTCCTTGCGCGGGGCGCTGTTGCCCGACGCGCGCGGCGCCGAGCCTGGACGCGAACCACGAGCGCCGTCGATCTTCTCGCCCGGGGTGTCGCTCATGCGCATCGACAGGCCGACGCGTTTGCGCGGAATGTCGACTTCCATGACCTTGACCTTGACCACGTCGCCGGCCTTCACCGCTTCACGCGGGTCCTTGATGAACTTCTCCGACAGTGCCGAGATGTGCACCAGGCCGTCCTGGTGCACGCCGATGTCGACGAAGGCACCGAAGTTGGTGACGTTGGTCACCACGCCTTCGAGGATCATCCCCAGTTGCAGGTCCTTGAGGTCTTCGACGCCTTCCTGGAACTCGGCGGTCTTGAACTCGGGGCGCGGGTCGCGGCCGGGCTTGTCCAGTTCCTGGAGGATGTCGGTGACGGTCGGCAGGCCGAAGGTCTCGTCGGTGAACTTCTTCGGATCCAGGCGCTTGAGGAAGCCGCTGTCGCCGATCAGCGAGCGGATGTCGCGGTCGGTCTCGGCGGCGATGCGCTGCACCAGCGGGTAGGCCTCCGGGTGCACCGCGGACGCGTCCAGCGGGTTGTCGCCGTTCATCACGCGCAGGAAGCCGGCGGCCTGTTCGAAGGTCTTTTCACCCAGGCGGGCGACCTTCTTCAGCGCGGCGCGGGTCTTGAACGCACCGTTTTCATCGCGGTGGCTGACGATGTTCTGCGCCAGGGTGGTGTTGAGGCCGGAGATCCGCGCCAGCAGGGCCACCGAGGCGGTATTGACGTCCACGCCGACGGCGTTCACGCAGTCCTCGACCACCGCATCCAGGCCACGGGCCAGCTTCAGCTGCGACACGTCGTGCTGGTACTGGCCGACGCCGATGGATTTCGGATCGATCTTCACCAGCTCGGCCAGCGGGTCCTGCAGGCGGCGGGCGATGGACACCGCGCCACGGATCGATACGTCGAGGTCGGGGAATTCCTTGGCCGCCAGTTCCGACGCCGAGTACACCGAAGCACCGGCCTCGGAGACCATGACCTTGGTCATGCGCATGGCCGGGTATTTCTTGATCAGCTCTGCGGCCAGCTTGTCGGTTTCCCGGCTGGCGGTGCCGTTGCCGATGGCGATCAGGTCCACCGAGTGCTTGGCGCACAGCGCGGCCAGCACGGCGATGGTCTGGTCCCACTTGTTGTGCGGGACGTGCGGGTAAACGGTGGCGTGGTCCAGCAGCTTGCCAGTGGCATCCACCACCGCGACCTTGCAGCCGGTACGCAGGCCCGGGTCGAGGCCCAGGGTCGCGCGCGGGCCGGCCGGAGCGGCCAGCAGCAGGTCGTGCAGGTTGTGGGCGAAGACGTTGATCGCCTCGGTTTCCGCGTTGTCGCGCAGCTCGCCCAGCAGGTCGGTTTCCAGGTGGGTGTAGAGCTTGACCTTCCAGGTCCAGCGCACCACTTCGCCGAGCCATTTGTCCGCCGGGCGGTTCTGGTTCTGGATGCCGACGTGTTGGCCGATCATGCCCTCGCACGGGTGCATGGTGCCCGGCAGTTCGTCGCCGACTTTCAGCGCGGAGCTGAGGATGCCTTCGTTGCGGCCACGGAAAATCGCCAGGGCGCGGTGCGACGGCATGCTCTTCAGCGGTTCGTCGTGTTCGAAGTAATCGCGGAACTTGGCGCCTTCCTCTTCCTTGCCGGCGATCACGCGGGCACTGAGGGTGGCTTCCTGCTTGAGGAAATTACGCAGTTTGTCCAGCAGGCTGGCGTCTTCGGCGAAGCGCTCCATGAGGATGTACTTGGCGCCTTCGAGGGCGGCCTTCACATCGGCCACGCCTTTTTCCGCGTCGACGAAGCGTGCGGCTTCGCTTTCCGGGGTCAGGCTCGGGTCGTTGAACAGGCCGTCCGCCAGTTCGCCAAGGCCGGCTTCCAGGGCGATCTGGCCCTTGGTGCGGCGCTTTTGCTTGTACGGCAGGTAGAGGTCTTCGAGGCGGGTCTTGGTATCGGCGAGCTTGATGTCGCGGGCCAGCTCCGGGGTCAGCTTGCCCTGCTCCTCGATGCTGGCGAGGATGCTGATGCGCCGTTCGTCGAGTTCTCGCAGGTAGCGCAGGCGCTCTTCCAGATGACGCAGTTGGGTGTCATCGAGGCTGCCGGTCACTTCCTTACGGTAGCGGGCGATGAAGGGCACGGTGGAGCCTTCATCCAATAGAGCGACGGCCGCTTCGACCTGTTGTGGGCGTACACCGAGTTCCTCGGCAATGCGGCTGTTGATGCTGTCCATAAAACCACCTGACAAATTGTGAAAGCAGGCTCGCCGGCACGGAAAATTGGGCTCGGCGAGTCTGGTTGAGCGGCCTGGCGTGCGCCGCTGCCTGGATCAAAAGGCTGCCTGTTGACCCGTGAAATCGAACAATTACTGCCTGGCCGGGAAAAATAAAAAGTGGCCACGGGCGATAACGATCAGACGTTGCCTGACACAAAAGGCGGCGCATTATAACCAGCGTTCCAGTCTTCGGGGGGATCGGCCCGGTGGCGGCCGACGGCGGGTTTTCTGGCGGTTGAGGAAAAATCTGCTAACAATGCACACGGTGCGTATAACGGCAGCTACGCCATAATGCGCACCGAGATAAAAGGAGCATCTGATGAGCAGCACTGCACAAACTGCCGAAGGCGAAAAAATTCTTATTGTTGACGACGACCCGGGGCTGAGCAGCCTGCTGGAGCGCTTCTTCGTCAGCAAGGGCTACCGTGCCCGCGCGGTTCCCAACACCGAGCAGATGGACCGTCTGCTGGGTCGCGAAGTCTTCAACCTGGTCGTCCTCGACCTGATGCTGCCTGGCGAAGACGGCCTGACCGCGTGCCGCCGCCTGCGCAGTGCGAACAACCAGATTCCGATCATCATGCTCACCGCCAAGGGCGACGAGCTGAGCCGCATCAAGGGCCTGGAACTGGGTGCCGACGATTACCTGGCCAAGCCGTTCAACCCCGACGAACTGATGGCGCGGGTCAAGGCCGTGCTGCGTCGCCAGTCGGCGCCGGTGCCGGGTGCGCCGGGCAGCGAAGACGAAAACGTCACCTTCGGCGACTACGAGCTGTCCCTGGCCACCCGCGAGCTCAAGCGCGGCGCCGAAGTGCACATGCTCACCACCGGTGAGTTCGCGGTGCTCAAGGCCCTGGTGATGAACGCTCGCCAGCCGCTGACCCGCGACAAGCTGATGAACCTGGCCCGTGGCCGCGAGTGGGATGCCCTGGAGCGTTCCATCGACGTGCAGATTTCCCGCCTGCGCCGGATGATTGAGCCGGATCCGTCCAAGCCGCGTTATATCCAGACGGTCTGGGGTGTGGGTTATGTGTTCGTGCCGGATGGCACCACCACCAAGTGACCGATGATTTGTAGGAGCGAGCGCGACTCGCTCCTGCAAAGCGTGTAATGGCTGTTTATGAAAACCCCGCTGTGGTTCCCGCAAAGCTTCTTCTCCCGCACCCTCTGGCTGGTGCTGATCGTGGTGCTGTTCTCCAAGGCGCTGACCCTGGTTTATCTGCTGATGAACGAGGACGTGCTGGTGGACCGCCAGTACAGCCACGGCGTGGCCCTGACCCTGCGCGCCTATTGGGCCGCCGACGAATCCAACCGCGACCAGATCGCCGAGGCCGCCGGGCTGATCAAGGTGGTCGGCAGCGGTGTGCCGGCGGGCGAGCAGCATTGGCCCTATAGCGAGATTTATCAGCGGCAGATGCAGGCCGAATTGGGCGCCGACACTGAAGTGCGCCTGCGCATGCACGCCCCGCCGGCGCTCTGGGTGCGCGCGCCGAGCCTGGGTGATGGCTGGCTGAAAGTGCCGCTGTATCCGCATCCGTTGCGGGGGCAGAAGATCTGGAGCGTGCTCGGCTGGTTCCTCGCGATCGGCCTGTTGTCCACGGCTTCGGCATGGATCTTTGTCAGCCAGCTCAACCAGCCCCTCAAGCGCCTGGTCTACGCCGCCCGGCAACTGGGCCAGGGGCGTAGCGTACGCCTGCCGATCAGTGACACGCCGAGCGAGATGACCGAGGTGTACCGCGCCTTCAACCAGATGGCCGAGGATGTGGAACAGGCCGGGCGCGAACGCGAGCTGATGCTGGCGGGGGTGTCCCACGACCTGCGCACGCCGTTGACTCGCCTGCGCCTGTCGCTGGAGCTGATGGGCAGCCACAACGACCTGACCGACGACATGGTCCGCGACATCGAAGACATGGACGCGATTCTCGACCAGTTCCTGGCCTTTATCCGCGACGGCCGCGATGAGTCGGTGGAGGAGGTCGATCTCAGCGACCTGGTGCGTGAAGTGGCGGCGCCCTACAACCAGAACGACGAAAAGGTGCGCCTGCGCCTGGAGCCGATCCCGCCGTTCCCGTTGCGCCGGGTATCGATGAAGCGCTTGTTGAACAACCTGATCGGCAACGCGTTGAACCACGCGGGGACGGAAGTCGAAGTGGCGGCCTATGTCTCGGGCGATACCAGCGCGCCTTATGTGGTGCTGAGTGTGATGGACCGTGGCGCGGGCATCGACCCGTCGGAGCTGGAGGCGATCTTCAACCCCTTCACCCGCGGCGACCGTGCCCGGGGCGGCAAGGGCACCGGCCTGGGCCTGGCCATCGTCAAGCGGATCGCCTCGATGCACGGCGGCAATGTCGAACTGCGCAACCGCGCCGATGGCGGCCTGGAAGCGCGGGTGCGCTTGCCATTGGGGTTGTTGTTGCCCAGGGATGCGGTTTGAAGGCAGCTACAAGCGGCAAGCTACAAGCTGCAAGTGAGGAGTCGCTTTTCTCTTGCAGCTAAAAGCTTGCCGCTGCCCTTAACCCTTGCCCTTGGTCCGGGTCATGTTCGGGCCACCGTTTTTCTCGATGTGCTCGATGATGATCCCCGCCACGTTCTTGCCGGTGGTGGTCTCGATACCTTCCAGGCCTGGCGAGGAATTCACTTCCATCACCAGCGGCCCGTGGTTCGAACGCAGGATATCCACGCCCGCCACGCTCAGGCCCATGACCTTGGCCGCGCGCAGGGCGGTCATGCGTTCTTCCGGAGTGATCTTGATCAGGCTGGCGCTGCCGCCACGGTGCAGGTTGGAGCGGAACTCGCCGGGCTTGGCCTGGCGTTTCATCGCGGCAATCACCTTGTCGCCGACCACGAAGCAGCGGATGTCGGCGCCGCCGGCTTCCTTGATGTACTCCTGGACCATGATGTTCTGCTTCAGGCCCATGAAGGCCTCGATCACCGACTCGGCCGCCGTGGCGGTTTCGCACAGCACCACGCCTATGCCCTGGGTGCCTTCCAGCACCTTGATCACCAGCGGCGCGCCGTTGACCATCTCGATCAGGTCGGGAATGTCGTCCGGCGAGTGGGCGAAGCCGGTCACCGGCAGGCCGATGCCGCGTCGGGACAGCAGTTGCAGGGAGCGCAGTTTGTCTCGCGAGCGGGCGATGGCCACCGACTCGTTGAGCGGGAACACACCCATCATTTCAAACTGGCGCAGCACCGCGCAGCCATAGAAGGTCACCGAGGCGCCGATCCGTGGAATCACCGCGTCGAAACCCTCCAGCGGCTTGCCGCGGTAATGGATCTGCGGTTTGTGACTGGCAATGTTCATATAGGCGCGCAGGGTGTCGACCACCACCATTTCATGGCCACGCTCGGTGCCGGCTTCGACCAGGCGACGAGTGGAATACAGACGCGGGTTACGCGACAGCACAGCGATCTTCATGCAACACCTGTGGCAGAGGTAGTGGACACCGGGAACACCGGTTTGTCTTGAACGTATTTGATCCCCGGGTTGACCACCAACTGGCCATCGATCAGGGCTTTGGAACCGAGCAGCAGGCGATAGCGCATGGCCTTGCGGCAGGCGAGGGTGAACTCCACCCGCCAGACCCGATCGCCGAGCGCCAGGGTGGTACTGATCACGTAGCGCACCTGCGCCTGGCCGTTGGAACTCTTGATGGTTTTCATCGCCACCAGCGGCGCTTCGCAACGCCGGTGACGCAACTGCACCACGCTGCCCAGGTGCGCGTTGAAGCGCACCCACTGCTCACCGTCGCGCTCGAACGGCTCGATTTCGGTGGCATGCAGGCTGGAGGTGCTGGCGCCGGTATCGATCTTGGCGCGCAGGCCGGCGACTCCCAAATCCGGAAGCGCCACCCACTCGCGCAGACCCACGACGGTCAAATGGTCAAATGTCTTCAAATGTGCTCAACCGCTGAGGAACCCGCTCGTACCGTCAAGCGGCCGAATTCGCGGTATTCACGCAGAATAATGGGTAAAAGGCGACAGATATCTAGGCCCGGCTCCACAGCTCCCGGACGGGCTGCCGCAGAGCCTCGCATTCTAAACCGAGCCATCGCAATTCATGGCACGAGAGAAACGGTAGTACAGTTCGAAAATATTTCAGAATGAGGAAATGCCATGGCACAAAAAGCCGAAGACGACGACAAGGTCCGTCTGGACAAATGGCTGTGGGCGGCGCGCTTCTACAAGACTCGCGCCCTGGCCAAGGCCGCCATCGAAAGCGGCAAGGTGCATCACCGGGGCGAGCGCTGCAAACCGGGAAAGGAGCCGAGGATCGGCGACGAGTATGAGATACGCACCGGTTTCGACGAGCGCACCGTGGTGGTCCAGGCCCTGTCGATCGTGCGCCGTGGGGCGCCGGAGGCGCAGGCTCTCTATACGGAAACCGAAGCCAGCATCGCCAAGCGGGAAAACGCCGCCGCCCTGCGCAAGGCCGGCGCCCTGGGTGTGAGCACCGATGGCAAGCCGACCAAGAAACAGCGGCGCGACCTGTTCAAGTTCCACAGCCACGAATAAGCTCCCTGTAGGAGCGAGGCTTGTCCGCGATCAGTTGCGAAGCAGCGGTTGCAGCCCTCTCACTATTCCCTGGAGGGCGCATCGTCTGCATTCAATCACCGGCAAGCCGGCGCCTACTCAGGCCGTAGCCCGCACCACGCTCAGGCGCGACAGCAACGGCAGCTTGCCCAGCAGGTTGAACAGCGGATTGGTCACCTGCAACAGGAAGTTCGAAGCCTTGGCCGCATACGGGGTGTAGTAGCCCCAGCCGAGCGCCCAGACCGCCAGCAGCACGCCGCCGATATAGTCGTCCTGGCCCCAGTGCGCGCCGGCCACCAGCCGCGGCATCATAAACAGCAGGGTCAGGCCCCATATCACCAGGAGCTGGCCGACGCCGCGGCTGAACACGCTCATGAACAGTGCCCAGATCAGCAGCACCGAGGCGTGGTCGCCGGGGAAGCTCTGGCTGGAACGGTCCTTGAGCTCCCAGGTTTTTTCCCAGTGCGGGAAATAGTCGCTCATGTGCACGGCATCCTGGAGCATCATCGACGGGCTGTCGTGTTGCCAGCCCATGGCGTCGGCGAGCCTGGAGAACAACAAGCGGATAATCAGCATCAGGACCAGGATCGACAGGAAGCCGAAAAACGCCCGGCGCACGTCCACGGCCTTGAACACCCAGTCACCGCGGATCAACAGGGTCAGCAGGATCAGCCCGACTATCGCGTCAAAAGGCCTGAGGCTGGCCACGGCCCAGATATGCAGCCAGGTGGAGTTGCTCGCAAGGGGAGCATTCAGCAGGCGGAACAGCCATTCGTCGAACATTACACAAAGCATCTGCCCGCTTGGCCATAACCAGAAACCCAGCAGCGCCAGAGGGAGCAAATTGCACAACACTAGCTTGCCGAGGTTCCACCTTGCTTGGAACAAACCCGGATTGTTCATAAAATGCCTCCAATGGCAGAAAATCGCGCACCGTAACAGTGCAAAAAACGCAATTTTCATATCTTGTAACCATTTTGTCATCACTTCAGATACCCAAACCTATGACTCATTTGCCGGATACCGACTTCACCCAACGCTTCATCTTCGATGACAGCGACGCCCGCGGCGAGCTGGTGGCGTTGGAGCGCAGCTATGCCGAAGTCCTCGCCAAACACGCTTACCCGGAGCCGGTCGCGCAACTGCTCGGCGAGCTGATGGCGGCGGCCGCGCTGCTGGTCGGCACGCTGAAGTTCGATGGCTTGCTGATCCTCCAGGCCCGTTCCGAAGGCCCGGTGCCTTTGCTGATGATCGAGTGCTCCAGCGAGCGCGAGATCCGTGGTCTGGCCCGCTATGACGCGGAGCAGATCGCCCCGGACGCGACCCTGGCCGACCTGATGCCCAATGGCGTGCTGGCCCTGACCGTCGACCCGACCCACGGCCAGCGTTACCAGGGCATCGTCGACCTGGACGGCGCGACCCTGTCGGAATGCTTCACCAACTACTTCGTCATGTCCCAGCAGGTCGGTACCCGTTTCTGGCTGCACGCCGACGGTCGTCGCGCCCGTGGCCTGCTGCTGCAGCAACTGCCGGCCGACCGCCTCAAGGATGAAGAAGAACGCGCCGCCAGCTGGCAGCACATCACCGCGCTGGGCAGCACCCTGACCGCCGACGAACTGCTGAGCCTGGACAACGAAACCGTGCTCCATCGCCTCTACCACGAAGAAGCCGTGCGCCTGTTCGATGTGCAGCCGTTGCGCTTCCGTTGCAGCTGCTCGCGGGAACGCTCGGGCAATGCACTGGTCAGTCTGGGTCTGGAAGATGCGCAGAAGCTGGTGGTCGAACACGGCGGCAGCATCGAGATCGATTGCCAGTTCTGCAACGAGCGCTACCTGTTCGATGCGGCCGATATCAGCCAATTGTTCGCCGGAGCGGGTGTCGAGTCGCCGTCAGATACTCGTCACTAAAACGGTTCAGCGCAGGTAAATCACCTGGCAAGCGCCGGATTAACGCCGTTCTGACGGGAGGGCCCTACTCTTTTTGGGCTTTTCTGGCATAATCCGGCGCACTTTTTTCGCGGTAGTAGTGCACGACTTTCTACTACAAAACGTTTGGAGCACTCGGCCACTGGCCGACGGGGAACCTCATGACGCAAGCCAATAACGCCGTGTACACCGATCTGAGTGTTGATGATCTGGTCAAAGAAGCCCTGAACCGCGGTGAAGGCGAGCTTGCCGATACCGGCGCGCTGGTTGTTCGTACCGGTCACCGTACCGGCCGTTCGCCAGTCGATCGTTTCATCGTTGAAGAGCCGAGCACCCAGGACGCTATCGCCTGGGGCCCGATCAACCGCAAGTTCCCGGCCGACAAGTTCGATGCCCTGTGGGCTCGCGTCGAGGCATTCAACAACGCGCAAGAGCATTTTGTTTCCCATGTGCATGTAGGTGCTTCCGACGAGCACTACCTGGCCGTGAAGATGACCACCCAGACTGCCTGGCAGAACCTGTTCGGTCGTTGCCTGTTCATCAACCCGGCCCAGTACAACCCGGCTGGCCGTGATGAGTGGCAGGTGCTCAACGTTGCCAACTTCGAATGCGTTCCAGAGCGTGACGGCACCAACTCCGACGGTTGCGTGATCCTCAACTTCGCTCAGAAGAAAGTGCTGATCGCTGGCATGCGCTACGCCGGTGAAATGAAAAAAGCCATGTTCTCGGTGCAGAACTTCCTGCTGCCGGCCGCCGACGTGCTGCCGATGCACTGCGCCGCCAACATCGGCGAAGAGGGCGATGTGACCCTGTTCTTCGGTCTGTCCGGTACCGGCAAGACCACCCTGTCCGCCGATGAAAGCCGTTACCTGATCGGTGACGACGAGCACGGCTGGGGCGAGGGCGTGGTGTTCAACATCGAAGGCGGCTGCTATGCCAAGTGCATCGACCTGTCCGAGAAGAACGAGCCGGTCATCTGGAAAGCCATCAAGCACGGCGCAGTGCTGGAAAACGTTGTGCTGGACGACGCCAAGAAGGCCGACTACGCCGACGGCAGCCTGACCCAGAACAGCCGCGCCGCCTACCCGCTGGAGCACGTCGAGAAGCGTTCCGAGAAAAACCTCGGTGGCGAGCCGAACGCCGTGATCTTCCTGACCTGCGACCTGACCGGCGTACTGCCGCCAGTATCGATCCTCAGCGAAGAACAAGCTGCCTACCACTTCCTGTCCGGCTACACCGCTCTGGTGGGCTCGACCGAAATGGGTTCGGGCGCTGGTATCAAGTCGACCTTCTCCACCTGCTTTGGCGCACCGTTCTTCCCGCGTCCGGCCGGCGTTTACGCAGAGCTGCTGATCAAGCGCATCCGCGGCTTCGGCTCCAAGGTCTACCTGGTCAACACCGGCTGGACCGGCGGTGGCTACGGCGTTGGCAAGCGCTTCAATATCCCGACCACCCGTGGCGTGATCGCGGCCATCCAGAGCGGCGCTCTGGTCGGTGCCGAGACCGAGCACCTGGACACCATCAACCTGGACGTGCCACTGGCCGTTCCAGGCGTCGAAACCGGCCTGCTCAACCCACGCAACACCTGGGCTGACAAAGCCGCCTACGACGAAGCCGCCAAGGCCCTGGCCGGCCTGTTCATCGAGAACTTCAAGAAGTTCGACGTGAGCGACGCCATCAAGGCTGCTGGTCCGAAGCTGTAAGCATCGGGTAAGTGGTTCAAGAAGCCGCCCTTTGGGGCGGCTTTTTTGTGGGCGTCATTCAGTCCCGTTCAAATTCCAGGCGGCTTGTTCGAGCGGCTCAATAAGCCTGATTCGACGCGACGTGTAAGGTAAATCCTGGTGTCCTGTGCAGACAGTTCAGGGCCAATCGCCTGGCCTGAGCGAAAAAGAAAAGTCGCTCGACCAGCTCGGATTTGCCTGACAGCCAAGGTCCCCTCGCACTGGTTAACGTGAGATCCCCCGGTTGAAGACCGGGGTTTCCCAGGCGACCGAGCAAAGGACTATGGCCCGCAACAAGGATGTGCCCCAGGTATGGCAGCACCACGATGCTGACGGCGGTGGTTATCGTCGCCTGCGCGATATGACGGCGAGTGAATTGGCCGAGCGTGACGATGCGCAGCAGGGTTACGAGCAGATGCTCGCTCGCCAGCAGGCCTATGAAGAGCGGCTGGCGACTACACAGGTGGAATCGCAACCAATGCCCGTCGGTTGCGTATTTGCCAAGTCTTGCAAGCTGCCGAACGCAATCATCGACTACGTCACCCCGACGGGCTTCATACCCACTGATTCGGTGGCGAATTACGGCGCGTTGACGCTGCTGGGCGGTCGAGAGGTCGAGGCGGGTGGGTGCGTGGCCCTCAAGCGCATCAGCGGCGCGCTGCCGGCCAATCTCGGTACCTTGACCCTGGGTGGTGTCTCCGCGGCGGCTGGTACCACCGGCAGTGGCCTGGGGCTGATCTCCTCGGGCGTGGCGGCCGGTGCGTTGCTGGGGCTGGTGGCTTTGCTCGCTCCATCGAGCCTGGGTGATGGCGCGCTGTACAGCGAAGAGCAGCTACGCAATCTCAAGCAAGCTCGCACCCGGCTACGCCTGCGAGTTGAACAGCAGGCCGATGGCAGTCTCAAGGGCTACGGTTTCAACACCCAGGGGCGCCGCGAGTGGGAAATGATTCCGGTGGCTGAGTTTGAGGTTCGTGATGAGCAGCAAGTGGCCGATCTGGGGGATGGCATCACCCTTATCTGGACCCCAGCTGTGGACCCTTCGAGCACCATAGGGATACCACCGCTGGAAGCGGCGCCACAGACACCTCCGATCTGGATTTTTCCGCCGACTGAGGCGGCGGAGCGGATCATCGTGAGTCCGATTTATCCGCCGGAGTATCGGGATTTTATTCTGGTGTTTCCGGTGGGGTCGGGTGTACAGCCGCTGTATGTAGTTTTGAGTGTTTCTGACCATAAATATCACCCCACTCCTCAAGGTTTGCTCCCGGCTTTCCCTGATGCTGTGCGGGTCCGGTCTAAGACGCCCGTAACTGGGGGTGGTGGACTACGTCCGCGTTGGGTTGATAGGGCGGGTAATATTTATGAGTGGGATCGTCAGCATGGCACTCTTGAGAAATACAACAAGCGCGGAAGGCATCAAGGCGAGTTTGATTACGTTACAGGTAAGCAAACAAAAGATGCAGATAAGGGAAGGAGAGTAGAACCATGATGTTCTCGGTAATGGGCTTTGAGCCTGGAAAGGATGAACTGACATTTGAAGTATCTATTAATGTGTCTGTCGACGAACTGGCTCCAGTCATGGGGTGGACAGGAGCCAGTGACTGTATTGGTGCCGACTTTCGATTAACGGCTGCTCAGATTGTTGAAATTGAGCAATTGTGTTCAGTGAGTTTTCCTGAAGGGATGGATCTCTATCTAGCGTCATCAGATGGAAGTAATGGTTCTTGAGAGCTGTTGGACATTCACCTATGACGCCCCAAAAAGTGAATGCGCTTGTATTCCATTTCGAAAAGGTAAGCGAATACCCAGCAGGCTCCGATCTGATTTTTTACCCAGAGAATGGTGCCGATGACTCGTCCGAAGGCATCACACGGCTAGTGAAGGAGTGGCGGGCGGCTAATGGTTTGCCCGGTTTCAAATCGGTGTGAAAGGTTTTGTCATCCCCCCGCTCCCCGGCAAGTTTCAGGGATTCCCGTAGACACCAGCATTTCCCTATGGATTAACAAGCAAACCCCAAAAAAACTGTGTATGGTGCGCGCCAAATCTGCCGGGTACCCTTGGGTGCCAACTTCATACACTTAAAGGGAATTAGGTATGCGCTTGTTTCGCGTGACTTCGATTTTTTCGTTGTGGGCATTGGCGTTTTCGGTGACGGCGCAGCAGCTGCCGGTCGAGGTGCTGAGTGCGGTAGTCAAGGACCAGAAGATCGCCGACGCCGAAGTGCTGGTGCAGCGTAATGGCGCACAGAGCGTGGTTGGCCGTACCAATGCTCAAGGCCAGGTGACCCTGACCACCGACTTCGCCGATGACCCCAGCAACCTGCTGATCATCAAGAAGCCCGGCTACTCCAACCTGGTGGTCAAGTGCCCGTGCAGCGGCATGACCTACGCCATCAGCCCGGTGATGCAGAATCTCGACGGTCTGCGCGTGGTGCTGACTTGGGGCGCTACCCCTAGCGATCTCGATTCGCACATGATTTTCCCGGGCAACAACATCTACTTCCGCAACCAGCAAGGCGAAGATGCCCACCTGGACGTCGACGATATCGACGGCTACGGCCCGGAAACCATCACCCTGGAAAAGAAACACTACGGCGAAAGCTATGTGTACGCGGTGCATGACTACAGCAACCAGACCCGCCCGGAGTCCCGTCAGCTTGCCGCCAGCCAGGCCAAGGTGTTCGTGTACATGGGCCAGTCGCTGGTGCGCACCTACTACGTGCCGCAGGACCGCAGCGGTAACCTGTGGACCGTGTTCCGCATGACCGGCAATGGCGACTTCCAGGACATCAACACCCTCAGCGGCGTGACCGTCGACGCGCAGGACGTGTTGAACGAAGTGTCGCCGTTGCTCGACGACAAAGTGGAAGTTGCCGCCGTTGCCGTCAGCAGCAGCGCACAAGCCGATGCGAAAACCCTGAACCGCAAGGGCGAAGAGGCTTACCACGCCGGTAACCTGCAGCAAGCCATCGACTTCTACCGTCAGGCCATCGAGCTGAACAACGGCTACGGTCAGGCCTACAGCAACCTCGGCCTGGCCTATCAGAAAGCCGGCAATACCGCCGAATCGATCTGGGCCAACCGCAAGGCCATTGCTCTGGCCAGCGGCAGCTCGGCGGCCACCGTGCGCGCCAGTTCCTACTACAACATCGCGCGCATCTACGAAGCGGCCGGCCAGTTCGCCGATGCCCTGCGTCACTATCAGTTGGCCAAGCAGCAGAAGGCTAACCCGGTGTACGACAAAGCCATCGAGCGTGTGCAAAACCGCTGATTCACGGGTGTTGATCTGACCCCCATAACGCGCCGTCCCACGGCGCGTTATGCATTTATGGAGGTTGTTATGCGGGTTCTGGTTGTTGCGTTGATGTTGTCCCTGTGGACGGCCGTTGCCCAGGCTGCCGGCCCGATGGTGTTCGCCACCATCGATCGCAGTAGCTGGCCGGGTTCGTTGGCCACGCAAGCGGGCTTCGATACCGCCTCGCGCGCGGAAATCCTGATGTTCGGCAAGGCCCTGCTGGCCAGCGAGGCGCTGGACGATGTCAGTCTCAAGCAGCGCCTGGGCGTCAAGGCGCTGGACCATCATTCGGTCGAGCAAGTGCGCGAGCGTTTCTGGATACGCCTGCTCAGCAGTTATCACAGCGCCAGCCAGGACTGTGAAGGCGCCGCCTTCTGTCCGCTGGTGCGTAACCTGGATGACTTGCGGCAACTGGCCCAGGGCTTCACCGGAACGGTCAGCCCGGCCTATGACGCGTGGGCCCAGGCGAGCCGCCAGTTTCATGAGCAGTACCTGAACGAACAGCTGCGCCTGGCGGCCTTGTTCCCGAAGATCAGCAGTGAGATCGAACGTTTCGACAGCGCCGAGCTGATGGGCGACGAGTTGGCGGACCGGCAGTTTCTGCTGACCTTCGACGACGGCCCGACGGCCGCGGGCGGCCATACCGATACGCTGGCCAATGTGCTGCGGGCCAACGATCTGCATGGCCTGTTCTTCGTGCTGGGCGAGCCGTTCCAGGCGCGTCTGCGCAAGTCCTCGCCGGCGCAAATGCGTGAGTTGTACAGCGGCCAGTGCGTTGCCTTGCATGGTTGGGCGCACAAGTCCCACAGCGCCTGGAGCGAATGGCAGCAGTCCATCACCCGTTCCGCGACCCTGGTGCGCGGCACGTTGCCGGATGATTACCAGCCGCTGTTCCGTCCGCCTTATGGTCAGCGTTCGAGTGACAGTGCGGCGTTCTTCAAGGCACAGGGCATCAAGGTGATGCTCTGGGGCATCGACTCCCAGGACTGGAGCAAGAGCCTCAGCGCCAGCGCGGCGAGCCAGCGGGTGCAGACCCTGATGCTGCTGTGGCGCCGGGGGATCATTTTGTTCCACGACATTCACAACAAGGCGCCTGCTGCAGTGCCGACGCTGATCGCCGCCAACAAGAGCAATGGCGTGAAGTGGGTGGATTGCCGCGCGACGCGGTAAGAACACGACTTTTATCGCGAGCCATCGGCTGCCTGGTGGTTCGCGATACACCCTGAAAAACTCCGCATAACCCCAGCCGGACAGCATTCTGCGCCTCCCTGTATCATCCCGTATCCTTTCTTCCCCGACCTTTTCCCGACCCTGTGCCAGTCTGCAAGGCACGTCAGCGGTCAAAGGAGTGACAGCTCATGCACGACACCCTCGAACAGGTCTTCGGTTATCCACAGTTTCGTCCCGGCCAGGAGGCGGCGGTCAGCGCGGTACTGGCCGGGCGCTCGGCGGCGGCGATCTTTCCCACGGGCTCCGGCAAGTCCCTGTGTTACCAGTTGCCGGCCTTGCTGCTGCCGCACCTGACCCTGGTGGTCTCGCCGCTGCTGGCGCTGATGCAGGACCAGCTGGCGTTCCTCCAGCGGCACGGCATCGCCGCGGCGAGCATCGATTCGGCGCAGAGCCGCGACGACGCCAACGAGGTCATGGCGCGGGCGCGCTCCGGTGAACTGAAGATCCTGATGATCTCGGTGGAGCGCCTGAAGAACGAGCGCTTTCGCAACTTCCTGCAGCAGGTGCGGATCTCCCTGCTGGTGGTGGACGAAGCGCACTGCATCTCCGAATGGGGCCATAACTTTCGCCCCGACTACCTCAAGCTGCCGGACTATCAGCGCCAGTTCAACATTCCCCAGGCACTGCTGCTGACCGCTACCGCCACGCCCAAGGTGATCGCCGACATGCAGGCGAAATTCGCCATCGCCGGGCAGGATGTGGTGACCACCGGTTTCTATCGGCCCAACCTCAACCTGCTGGTGGAACCGGTGCGCGGCCAGGACAAGCGCCGGCGCCTGGTGCAGTGGATGAGCGAGCGTCCCGGGCAGCCGAGCATCGTCTATGTCACCTTGCAGAAAACCGCCGAGCACATCGCCGAGCATCTGAGTCGCCACGGCATCCAGGCCCAGGCCTATCACGCCGGTCTGCCCCATGAGCAGCGCGAGGCCATCCAGCGTCAGTTCATGGCTGGCCAGTCCAATTGCATCGTCGCCACCATCGCTTTCGGCATGGGCATCGACAAGAGCGACATCCGTAACGTGGTGCATTTCGACCTGCCCAAATCCATCGAGAACTACAGCCAGGAAATCGGCCGCGCCGGGCGTGATGGCCAACCTTCGGACTGCCTGGTGCTGGCTAACCGCGACAGCCTCAACGTGCTGGAAAACTTCGTCTACGGCGACACGCCGGAGCTGGAAGGCATTCGTTGTGTACTGGACGAGTTGCAGGGGGCGGCGCCCGACGGGCAGTGGGAGTTCCTGTTGGGGCCGCTGGCGGACCAGAGCAACATTCGTCAGCTGCCGCTCAAGACCTTGCTGGTGCAGTTGGAGCTGCGTGGGCTGATCGCGCCGCGTTACGCCTACTTCGCCGAATACCGCTTCAAGTTCCTCGAGGAACCGCAGGTGCTGCTGGCGCGTTTCGAGGGTGAGCGCCGAGAGTTCGTGGCGGCGATCATCGAGACCTCCAGCCGTGCCCGGACCTGGGCCACGGTGAATTTCGACGCGCTGTATCAGCAACATCAGGCCGAGCGTAACCGGGTGGTGAAGGCCCTGGACTACTTCCAGGAAAAGGGCTGGGTCGAGCTGGAAAGCAAGCAGATGACCGAGGTCTACAACCTGCTGGAGACGGGCTTCGATGCCGCGATCCTGAGCCAGCAGTTGCACGCCTATTTCAAGCAGCACGAAAGCAGCGAGATCGCGCGGATCCACGCGATGCTCGCGCTGTTCGCCACCGAACAGTGCCTGGGGTATCGCCTGGCGCAGTATTTCGGCGATGACCAGGCACCGCAGCGGTGCGGGCATTGCTCGGTGTGTCACGGTCAGGTGGCTCGCTTGCCGGAGCCGCCAGCCTTGCCCGCGCTTGTGGATAAAAACTTCGAAGCGCTGTGCGGTGAATTTATCCACAGGCACCAACAGCACAGCGGCACGGTTCCAGGGGCGGAACGGTTGACGCGTTTCCTCTGTGGGATCAGCGTGCCGCTGTTCACCAAGCTCAAGGCGCGGTCGATCCAGGGTTTTGCGGTACTCGAGGATTACCCCTACGCCGAAGTGCGCGATTGGGCTGAACATCACCTTCAGGGTTGATGCCTGCCCGATCCATCCGCTGAATGCCGCTCATCACACGAATAAATTTCAAAAATACCCAGGGCCTGATTATGGTGGTTTGCGTCTTCGAGCCACCTACAAGGGAGCCACTATGAGCCAGATCGACATTCAGCGCGCCGCAGTGATCGGTGCCGGGACCATGGGCCGCGGGATAGTGATGTGCCTGGCCAATGCCGGGGTTGCGGTGCAGTGGGTGGACAACAACCCGCAGATGCTCGAACAGGCGCTGACAGCGGTGACCGAGACTTATGCGCACAACGTGCGTCAGGGTCGGATCGATCAGGCAGAGGCCGACGCGCGCCGGGCCCGGGTAAGCGCGGCAGCGGATTATCCGGCGATCCGCGATGTGGACCTGGTGATCGAGGCGGTCTACGAAAACCTCGAGCTGAAGCAGAAAATCTTCCGCGAGCTCGATGACCTGCTCCAGCCGCGGGCGATCCTTGCCAGCAATACTTCGGCGCTGGATATCGACGCCATCGCCGCAGTCACCCGGCGACCGCGGCAGGTGCTGGGCCTGCATTTCTTCAGCCCGGCGCACATCATGAAGCTGCTGGAAATCGTGCGCGGCGCCGCGACCGCACCGCAGGTGCTCGAGGCCGCGCTGGCGCTGGGCGAACGCATGGGCAAGGTCAGTGTGGTGTCTGGCAACTGCCCTGGATTCATCGGCAATCGCATGTTGCGCACCTATGTGCTGGAGGCGCGCAAGATGCTGCTGGAAGGCGCTTTCCCTTATCAGGTGGATGCCGCATTGCAGGGCTTCGGTTTTGCCATGGGCCCGTTCCGCATGTATGACGTGGTTGGCATCGACCTGGAGTGGCGCGCCCGGCAACTGGCCGGCAAGGGCCAGGAGGCGCACGAAGTGCAGGTGGATAATCGCCTGTGCGAAGCGGGCAGGTTCGGCCAGAAGAGTGGCAACGGCTATTACCACTACGAGCCCGGCAGTCGCCAGGCCGAGCACGATGTGCAGGTCGATGCTCTGGTTCAGGAGGTCAGCGAAGGCCTGGGCTACCGTCGTCGCGATGTTGGCCTCGAGGAAATCCTCGAACGCTGCCTGCTGGCGCTGGTCAACGAAGGCGCGAAGATCCTCGAGGAAGGCATCGCCGGCTCGGCACAGGATATCGACCTGGTGTACCTCAACGGTTATGGCTTCCCGGCGGACAAGGGCGGGCCGATGAGTTGGGCGGACCGGCAGGGGTTGGTGGCAATCCAGAAAGACTTGCTGCGGCTGCAAGCCGAGTTGGGCGCGCATTGGAAGCCGGCGCGGTTGATTGACGAGCTGGTGCAGGCTGGCAAAGGGTTTGCCGATCACCGGGCCATCGGTTGAAATAGTCGATCGCCTGACCGACCACAGCAGGGTCGCCTTCCAGACACCTCACCTCCGAGAACCCGCCAATGACCGACCGCATGCCGCAACGCACCGACTACCGCCACTTCCAGCCCATCATCACGCGTTGGCACGACAATGATGTGTACGGTCATGTGAATAACGTCACCTACTACAGCTTCTTCGACACGGCAGTGAACACCTACCTGATCGAAGAGGGCGGCCTGGATATCCATGACGGCGAGGTGGTGGGTTTCGTGGTGAGTTCGGCCTGCGATTACTTTGCCTCGATCGCTTTTCCCGAGCGCATCGAGATCGGCCTGCGCGTCGGCAAGCTGGGTAACAGTTCGGTGCAGTATGAGCTGGCGGTGTTCAAGGCGGGGGAAAGCGATGCCTGCGCGGCGGGGCGCTTCGTGCATGTGTTCGTCGATCGGGCATCGAACCAGCCGGTGGGGATTCCCGCCGGGCTGCGTGCAGCGCTGGAACGCTTGCTGATGTAAGGCACAAAAAAAACCGCAGCCTTCGCAGGTTGTGTGAAAGCTGCTGCGTTCGGCAATCCTGCGTTAAAAACAGGCTCGGAATGCTCATTTAGGCCCCTAAACTCCGCTTCCTCGCCTGTTTTTGCCTTGTCTTGCCTTCACTCGCGACGCTTTCACACAGCCTGCTTCGGCGGCTCCTGGGGGTTCATCCCGGGGGTGATGAACCCTGTCTGGCAGGAGCTGCCGTCAGGCTGCGGTCTTTGTGTCAGCGGGCTGCGACCGTTTCAGGTCTTAGTCGCGCCAGTGACGCTTGTGCTTGCGATGCCCGTAGGCATGGCCACGACCCGGGTGGCCGTCGCGATAGTAGCGACGATCGTCGTAGTCGCGATCACGGTAGCGGCGATCGTCACGATCGCTGGAGTTGCCCAGGTGGTTACCCAGCGCGCCGCCGACGCCACCGCCCGCCGCTGCGCCGATCAGGCTGCCAGTGGTGCCCCCCATGCTGCGACCGACCACGTTACCGCCGGCTGCGCCCAGCGCACCACCGATAGCGGCTTCGCCACGGCTGCGTCTGTCGGCACCCACGGCACTACCGCCCGCGCCGCCCAGGGCCGCACCGATGGTCGAACCGGTGCTACCACCAATCGACTGACCGACGACCGAGCCTAGAACCCCGCCCAATGCGCCGCCCACACCTGCTTCTGTGGTGCCGCCGGCAGAGGCGATGCCGCTGACCAGGCCAAGGGACAACAAGAGAATCGAGGAGAACTTCATAGAGGAGCCTCAAAGGGATGACGGCGCGATCCTGAGGCTGTATTGAGGCGCTTACAATCAAAATCCGACGAATAGCACGAGTTGTACACAATCTCGTAACTTATTGTTTTTAGTAGGGAACTTATCCCGTTTTTGCGAGTCTGTAGCTACTTGGAAAAGGCCGCTTCTGGATGGAAACGGCCTTTTTTGTGCCTGCGATTTGGTTGACGCTAAAACATCTTGCGGAGCGTAGCCGCTGTCGCAGGCTGCGATAAGGCGCGTTAGCGCCTTCCAGCGCCCTCAAGAGCAACGTCTCCTGCGGAGACGATCGCAGCCTGCGGCAGCGGCTACAGGGCCAGCGACTTAGTCGATCAGGCCGACCGGGCCATGATCAAGCCGCTGTCGCTGGCCGCCTCCAGGCGGATCGCGACGAACTTCGAGGTCGGGGTGTAGCTGCCGTCCCCGATGCTTTCCAGCGGCACCAGCGGGTTCACCTCTGGGTAATAGGCCGCGGCCTGTCCCGCCGGAATGTCGAAGGCCAGCAGGGTGAAACCCTTGACCCGACGTTCGCGACCGTCATCCCACAACGAAACGATGTCGGCTTTCTGCCCTGGCTTGAAGCCCAGGCGGATGATGTCGGCTTCGTTGACGAACAGCACGTCGCGCTGGCCCTTCACGCCACGATAGCGGTCGTCCAGGCCGTAGATGGTGGTGTTGTACTGATCGTGGGAACGCATCGACTGCATGATCAGGTCCGGCAACTGCCCGGTGGCGCGGGTGCGCTCATGCACCAGATCCTTGGGCAGCCGGTTCGGGCGGAAATTGGCGCGGCCCGACGGAGTGTTCCAGCGCCGCGCGCCGGCCGAGTTGCCAAGGTAGAAGCCGCCAGGGTTTTTCACCCGCTCGTTGAAGTCCTTGAAGCCGGGAATGGTGTCGGCGATCAGGTCGCGGATGCGGCTGTAATCGGCCACCAGCCAGTTCCAGTCCACCGGGTGGCTGCCCAGGGTAGCGGCGGCGATGCCGGCGAGGATCGACGGCTCTGAACGCATCTGCGGTGACAGTGGCTGCAACTGGCCGTTGGAGGCGTGGACCATGCTGAAGGAGTCTTCCACGGTCACTGCTTGCGCGCCTTCGCTTTGCAGGTCGATGTCGGTGCGGCCCAGGCACGGCAGGATCAGTGCTTCCTTGCCGTGGGCCAGGTGGCTGCGGTTGAGCTTGGTGCTGATCTGCACGGTCAGGTCGCAGTTGCGCAGGGCCTGGAAGGTCCGCGGGCTGTCCGGGGTGGCCTGGGCGAAGTTGCCGCCCAGCCCGATGAAGACTTTCGAACGGCCTTCGAGCATGGCGTGGATCGCCTCGACCACGTTATGGCCGTTCTCGCGCGGCACCTTGAACTGGAAGCGTCGCTCCAGGGCGTCGAGGAAGGCCACCGGCGGCTGTTCGTTGATGCCCATGGTGCGGTCGCCCTGCACATTGCTGTGGCCACGCACCGGGCACAGGCCGGCGCCCGGACGGCCGATGTTGCCGCGCAGCAGCATCAGGTTGGCGATTTCCTGGATGGTCGGCACCGAATGGCGATGCTGGGTGATGCCCATGGCCCAGCACATGATCACGTTCTTGCCCTTGGCGTACATGCGCGCCGCGCGCTCGATCTCCACCAGGGTCAGGCCGGACTGCTCGACGATCTCGTCCCATGGGGTGTCGTCGATGACGCTCAGGTAATCCAGCACGGCGGCGGTGTGTTCATTGAGGAAGTCGTGATCGAACACCGCCGGCGCGCCAGTCTTCTGGGCGTCGCGTTCCCATTGCAGGAGGAACTTGGCCATGCCGCGCACCACCGCCATGTCGCCGCCCAGGGCTGGGCGGAAGTAGGCGGTATTGGTCGGCTTGTTGCCGTTGGTGAGCATTTCGATCGGGTGCTGCGGATGCTGGAAGCGTTCCAGGCCGCGCTCTTTCAGCGGGTTGATGCAGACCACCTGGGCTCCGCGTTTCACTGCTTCGCGCAGCGGCTCGAGCATCCGTGGATGGTTGGTGCCGGGGTTCTGGCCCCAGACGAAAATCGCATCGGCATGCTCGAAGTCGTCGAAGGTCACGGTGCCTTTGCCGACGCCGACGCTCTGCGCCAGGGCCACGCCGCTGGCCTCATGGCACATGTTCGAGCAGTCGGGGAAATTGTTGGTGCCGTAGGCGCGCACGAACAGCTGGTACAGGTACGCTGCTTCGTTGCTGGCGCGGCCCGAGGTGTAGAACTCGGCCATGTCCGGGCTGGGCAGCGCTTGCAGGTGCTTGCCGATCAGGGCGAAGGCCGCTTCCCAGCTGATGGGCTTATAGCGATCGGTCTCGGCGTCGTAGCTCAGGGGCTCGGTCAGGCGGCCCTGGTATTCGAGCCAATAGTCGCTCTGCTCCAGCAGCGAGCTGACGCTGTGCTTGGCGAAGAACTTGCCATCCACGCGGCGTTTGGTGGCTTCCCAGTTCACCGCCTTGGCGCCGTTCTCGCAGAACTTGACCATGCCGCTTTCCGGCGAGTCGCCCCAGGCGCAGCCCGGGCAGTCGAAGCCGCCGTTCTGGTTGGTCTTGAGCATCATGCGGATGTTCTTCAGTGCGTTGTCACTCGTCAGCCAGGCCTGGGCGACGCTGATGAGCGCGCCCCAGCCGCCGGCCGGGCCCTTGTAGGGCTTGTAGCGCGGGGTGGGTGTCTGGTCGGCTTGATGATGAGTGGTCACGCTTGTTTCTCCATCGCAGGGCTATAGACCCGTGGCGCACTTTTTTGTGGCAGGTGAATGAGGTTGAGGTTGTGCCGGCGTGCCCATTGCAGGGCCAGGCCGGTGGGCGCCGACAGGCTGACCAGGGTCTGGATGCCGGCACGCAGGACTTTCTGGATCAGTTCCAGGCTGCAACGGCTGGTGACGATGGCCACGCCGCCGGCAGTAGGTATGTTCTGGCGGATCAACGCACCGATCAGCTTGTCCAGCGCGTTGTGCCGGCCGATATCTTCACGGCCCAGCAGCAGCTCGCCCTGGGCGTTCATGAACACCGCCGCATGCACTGCGCCGGAGTGCTGGCCCAGGGGCTGGAAGGCGCTGATGCGCTGGCGCAGGCCATCGAGCCATTGTGCCGGCGGCAACGGCGCGCCGGGCAGCACCTTGAGGTCCGGCAGGGCCTGCTCCACGGCTTCCACGCCGCACAGGCCGCAACCACTGGTGCCGGCCAGTTGCCGGCGTTGCTGCTTGAGGTTCCAGAAGGCGCGGCTGGAGATCTGGACCTGGGCGTACTGGGCCGAACCGCTGCCGCTCAGTTGCAGGTCATAGATGTCCGACGCGTCGCCGATGATGCCGCTGCCGAGGCTGAAGCCGACGATGAAGTCTTCCAGGTCGCTGGGGGTGACCAGCATCACGGCCTGGCTGATGCCGTTGTAGGCGATCGCCAGCGCGACTTCCTCGGCGAGCGCGGTGCTGGCCGATTCCGTGTGGTCGAGGTTGCTGTAGCGGTAGTTCTGACTGGCGGCGGGCGCGGGCGTTTTCGCAGTGGGCGTCGCGCAAGCCGGGCGCTGGGGTTTCATGGGGCATCACCGGCGGAATATCCAGCCCTAAGACTAAGCGCGTCAAAGTGTCGCGTCTAATTGCTAGTACTGATGTGCCGATAGATGCCGTCGATCAAGACTCGCTGGGTGATTTCTGCTGCAGGGCGAAGCACGCCTCGGCCAGGGCCGAGCGCGGTGCGCTGCGGCGCATGATCAGGCCCAGGTGCGCCAGGGTGTTGGCGTCTGCTATGGGTTGCAGGCGCAGGTGTTCGGTGAGGGCTTCCAGGCCGCCGTCCAACGGCATGATCGCGCAGCACAGGCCGCCATGTACGGCTTGCAGCAGTTGATGCACGGCATCGGTCTGCAGCAGCGGTTGTGGGGTGAGGCCGCGACTGTGGAAGTTATGGTCGATGGACTGGCGAAAATGCATGCCGCTGGTCAGCATGCCCAGCGGCAGTTCGATCACGGCCTCCCAGCTCAGGGGCTGCTCGCCGAAGCTGAAGAAGCGTTGGTCGTAGAGCAGGCCCATGCGGGTTTCGCCGAGGGCCAGGGATTCGAAGCGTTCGCTGTCCAGGCGCTCCAGGTAGGAAACGCCGATATCCAGGCGATTGCTCGCCAGCTGTTCGAGGATCTGCTCGGAACTCAGCGCCGACAACTCGAAGCGCACGTTCGGGTGCGCCTGGTGCAGGCGCTGCATCAGTGGCAGCGGGTCGAAGCTCGACAGCGGCACCACCCCCAGGCGCAGGGTACCGACCAGATTGCCGCGACAGGCGGCCGCCTCGGCCTGCAGCCCGTCATAGGCGGCCAGTACGCTGCGGGCCCAGGCCAGCACCCGTTCCCCGGGGGCGGTGAACCCTTCGAAACGCTGGCCACGGTTGACCAGCGGCAGCTCGAGCTCTTCCTCGAGGTTGCGCAAGCGCATGGACAGGGTCGGCTGGGTGATGTGGCAGCGCGCGGCGGCCTGGCCGAAGTGGCGGGTTTCGTCGAGAGCGATGAGGAATTTCAGCTGTTTGATGTCCATCTTCGCTTCCTGGGCGCGGGGGGAGGCGATTCTAGCGTGCTTGCCGTGCACAGAGTCATTGGTCGATTTTGAACCTCGTCTCTGAAGGCTGGTCTAGTCTTTCGCGTCTGGACCTATTAAACCCAAGGAGTGTGCACCATGAGTATTTTTAGCTTTGTGAAAGAAGCGGGCGAAAAGCTTATCGATTTGTTGACGCCGGGTAACGCCAATGCGAGCGAACAGTTGAAGGAGCACATCGCCAAGGTCGGCCTGGGTAACCCCAACGTCCAGGCTACTGTGGAAGGCGACAAGGTCATCGTGACCGGCGAAGTGGCCAGTCAGGAAGAGAAGGAAAAGATTCTGCTGGCCGTGGGCAACATCGAAGGCGTCGGCAGCGTCGACGACCAGATCACCGTCACCGGTCCTGTGGCGGCTGCCGCGCGTTTTGTCACCGTGAAAAAAGGCGACACCCTCAGCGCCATTTCCAAGGCTGTGTACGGCGACGCCAACAAGTACAACAAAATCTTCGAGGCCAACAAGCCGCTGCTGTCGCACCCGGACAAGATCTATCCGGGCCAGGTACTGCGCATTCCCGAGTAATGCTCGGCCTGTAGCCGCTGCCGCAGGCTGCGATCGACTGTGAAACAGTCGTGGCGATGTCGATCGCTGAAGGTCCTTCGGACCTTATCGCAGCCTGCGGCAGCGGCTACAGGATTGCTCTACAGCCCCTCGATCAATTCTCGATAATCCCCCAGCGCGGCAAACTCCGCCGTGTCTTTCGGCCCCTTGCGGCTGTCCGGTTCACTCACCGCCAACAGATGGGCCACACCGAAATCCCGCGCGCTGCGCAGGATCGGCAGGGTGTCGTCGATAAACAGGCTGCGTGCCGGATCGAAGTCGATATCCGCTTGCAGCGCGTCCCAGAACTGCGGGTTCTCCTTGGCGAAACCGTAATCGTGGGAACTGATCAAACGTTCGAAGTAGGGCGCCAGCTCGACTTTTTCCAACTTCAATGACAACGAGTCGCGGTGCGCATTGGTGATCAGTACCACGCGTTTGCCGGCCTGCTTGATCGCCGCGAGAAAGGTGTCGGCGTCCGGGCGCAGGGAGATCAGGTGGGCGGTCTCCAGCTTCAGTTCGCGCACCGGCAACTTCAGTTCGGCACTCCAGAAGTCCAGGCAATACCACTGCAATTGTCCGGCGTTACGCTCGAACAGCGGCTGCAGTTCCATTTCCGCCATGGCGCGGCTGACGCCATGCAGCTCGGCATAGCGCTGGGGCAGGTGCTCCATCCAGAAGTGGTTGTCGTAGTGCAGGTCCAGCAGGGTACCGTCCATATCCAGCAGAACGGTATCGATGTCGCGCCAGGGCAGTGAAGGCATGGAGAACGTCTCGAACGGTAGAAAGATATCCGACACAAACAATCGGGAAAGCCGCGTTATAGTAGCGCGTTCACGCCAAGGAGCCTTTGTATGCGCCAGAAACCCACCGTACTCGCCCGCGAGATCGTCGCCACCAGCCGTCTGTTTTGCGTCGAAGCGGTGCAGTTGCGCTTTTCCAACGGTGTGGAGCGCACCTACGAGCGTCTGGTGGGCAAGGGCGCGGGCTACGGCGCGGTGATGATCGTGGCGATGCTCGATGCCGATCATGCGGTGCTGGTCGAGGAATATTGCGGCGGCACCGACGCCTACGAGCTGTCGCTGCCCAAGGGCCTGATCGAGCCCGGCGAGGATGTGCTGGCGGCCGCCGAGCGTGAGCTCAAGGAGGAGGCCGGTTTTGGCGCGCGGCAGCTGGAGCATCTGACCGAGCTGTCGTTGTCCCCCGGCTACATGAGCCAGAAGATCCAGGTGGTGCTGGCCACCGACCTCTACGAAGAACGGCTGGAGGGCGATGAGCCCGAGCCGATGCGCGTGGACAAGATCAACCTGCGCGAGCTGTCGAGCCTGGCGCAGAACCCGCAATTCACCGAGGGCCGCGCCCTGGCCGCGCTGTACCTGGCCCGCGACCTGCTGACCCAGCGCGGCGCCTTTCAAGCATGAGCGAACAACCGATGAATTTTCCCCACCCATTGCTGGCGCCGGTGATCGACCTGGCCTTGAAGGCCGGCGAGGCGATCCTGCCGTTCTGGCGCGCCAACGTCGCCGTCACCAGCAAGGCCGACGAATCGCCGGTGACCGCGGCCGACCTGGCGGCGCACCACCTGATCGTGCAAGGCCTGACCGCGCTGGATCCGAGCATCCCGGTGCTTTCCGAAGAAGACGCCGATATCCCTCGGGACGTGCGTGCCGGCTGGCAGCGCTGGTGGCTGGTGGACCCGCTGGACGGCACCAAGGAATTCATCTCCGGCAGTGAAGAGTTCACCGTCAATATCGCCCTGATCGAACAGGGGCGGGTGGTGTTCGGCGTGGTGTCGATGCCGACCAGCGGTCGCTGCTATTTCGGCGGCGCCGGCCTCGGGTCCTGGCGCGCGGACAAGGGCGAGGCGCCGGTGGCGATCCACGTGCGTGACAGCCTGACGGCGGGCGAAGCCTTCACCGTGGTCGCCAGCCGTCGGCATACCAGCCCCGAGCAGGAACGTCTGCTGGCCGGCCTGAGCGCGACCCTGGGCGAGTTGCAGCTGGCGAACATCGGCAGCTCGTTGAAGTTCTGCCTGTTGGCCGAAGGCGCGGCGGATTGTTATCCGCGACTGGCACCGACTTCGCAGTGGGACACCGCGGCGGCCCAAGGCGTGCTGGAAGGCGCTGGAGGCGAGGTGCTGGATCTGAGTGGCGAGCCGTTTTGCTACCCGGCGCGGGAGTCGCTGCTCAATGATTTCTTCCTGGCGCTGCCGGCCAAGGCCGCATGGCGTGGGCGCTTGCTGGAGCTGGCGCGGGGCTGATCTTTGTAGCCGTTGGCGCAGCCTGCGATCGGCTGCGCAGCAGTCGTAAACCGGTCCGCGCGGTGTGTCAGACAGAATATCGTCAGTCGATCCACGGCCGCTTCGTCGGAGTGCCGCCTAGCCCAATCGCAGGCCGCGCCAGCGGCTACAGGGTTACCGGTGCAACACGTATTGCCCGGTAAAGCGCACCGCATCCTCATCGCTGCCGGCATTCACCACCCGGGTGTGCAGGATCAGCCGCGCGCGACCGTAGCGCTCATACATAGTCACGAACCGGTGCCACACCTCTTCGCTCGGCGCGGCGCAGATGGCCGTGGCGTCGCTGGTCACCGGCAGCGGGTAGTTGATCTGCCCTTCCTGAATCACGATGTGCCCGTCGTCGATCCCCGCTTCTTTCAACCGCAGGTGCAGCCAGCCCCAGCCGGCCAGCACCGCGCCGCAATACAGGCTGCCGCCGAACATGGTGCTTTTGTGGTTGACGTTGGCTTCCAGCGGCAGCTGCAGGCGCAGCTCGTGTGCGTGCCAGTCGAGCACTTTCAGGCCCATGTCCCGCGTCAGGGGAATGTCGTGATGGAGGATGGATTCCAGGTGACGACTGTCGCGGTTCATGCAAGGCCTCGATGGTGAAAGGGGTGCTTTAACAAGGTTAGTCGGCATCGTTCAATCGATGTCGTCGCTACTAGAACTGGCGCTGCTGTCGCCGAAGCTCAGGCCGTGTTTGCGCAGTTTGTCATGCAGGGTCTTGCGTGGAATACCCAGGGCTTCGGCGAGGCTGCGCAGCGAGTTGTGGGAGCGGGCCAGCTCGGCGGCGATCAGGCTCTTTTCGAAGTTTTCCACCTGTTCGCTCAGGCCGCCCTCGACCAGCGTCGGCGCCGGCTGCGAGGCGCCGCCCTCCGCCGCGCTGTTGTCCAGGGCCAGCTCCAGGCCGAGGGCGAAGCGTTCGGCGGCGTTCTGCAGTTCGCGCACATTGCCCGGCCAGCTGTGGCGCAGCAGCAGGGCGCGCTGCCCCGGTTGCAGTTCGTGGGGCGGCAGGCCGTGGCGGGCGCTGGCCTCGTCGGCGAAATGCTGGAACAGCAGCAGGGCGTCTTCGCCGCGCTCGCGCAACGGTGGAATACGCAGCGGCGCGACATTCAGGCGGTAGTAGAGGTCGGCGCGGAAGCGCCCCTGGTCGGCCGCCTGGCGCAGGTCTTCCTTGGTCGCGGCGATGATGCGGATATCCAGCGGGATCAGTTGATTGCCGCCCAGGCGCTCCACCACCCGCTCCTGCAGCATGCGCAGCAGCTTGACCTGTACGTCCAGGCTCATGCTTTCGATTTCATCGAGGAACAGCGTGCCGCCGTTGGCGAATTCGAACTTGCCGATGCGGCGTTTCTGCGCGCCGGTAAAGGCCCCCGGCTCGTGGCCGAACAGTTCGCTTTCGACCACCGATTCGGCCAGGGCGCCGGCGTTGATCGCCACGAACGGACCGTTGCGCCGGCTCGACAGGTCGTGCAGCGCCCGCGCCACCACTTCCTTGCCGGCGCCGGTCTCGCCGAGGATCAGTACGTCGGCCTTGGTCGCCGCCAGGGCGCCGATCTGCTCGCGCAGACGCAGCATCGGCGCGGACAGCCCGACCAGCCGCGCGCTGAGTTCCTGGCGATCGCTCAGGGCCAGGCGCAGGCTGCGGTTGTCCAGGACCAGGCGGCGCAGGGCCAGGGCCCGGCGCACGCTGTCGAGCAGGGCATCGCTGGCGAAAGGTTTCTCCAGGAAGTCATAAGCCCCGGCGCGCATCGCCTGCACCGCCAGCGGCACGTCGCCGTGGCCGGTGATCAGCAGCACTGGCAGTTCAGGATCCTGGCCGTGCAGTTCGCTGAGCAGTTCGAGGCCGTCCATGCCGGGCATGCGGATGTCGCTGACCACTACGCCCGGCCAGTCGCGCTCCAGCCGTGCGGCCAGGCCCTGGGCTTCGCCCAGCGGCAGGATCTTCAGCCCCGCCAGGTCCAGGGTCTGGCTCAGGGCCTGGCGCAGGTGCGGATCGTCGTCGATCAACACCACCTGCACGTCACTGGTGATCGGTGTACTCATACGCTGCGGTCCTCGGACGGTTGCAGGCTCACTCCCGGCGCGCCGGCGCGCAGCCGCAGGGTAATCAGGGCGCCGCCTTCGCGGTGGTTGGAGAACGACAGTTCACCGCCAAAGGCGCGCATCAGGGTGTCGCAGATCGCCAGGCCCAGGCCAAGGCCCTGGGTACGGGTCTTGGTGGTGTAGAAAGGCTCGCCGGCGCGGCCCAGGGCTTCCATGCAGAAGCCCGGACCGTTGTCGCGAATGTACAGATTGACGCCCGTGGCGGTGGATTCGGCACTCAGCCAGAGTTTGCGCGGCGGGCCTTTTTCGGTCAGCGCATCCAGGGCGTTGGCCAGCAGGTTGCCGAGCACCTGGCGCAGGCGCGTCTCCCCAGCCTCGACCCACAGGGTGGCCGCCGGCAGGTCGCGGATCAGCTCCACTTCCATCGCCCGTCGACGCTTGGCCAGCAGCGCCAGGGCATCGTCCAGCGCCGGTTGCAGGGCAACGCTTTCCGGCGCGTGGCGGTCGCGGCGGGCAAAGGCGCGCAGGTGGGCGATGATCGAGGCCATGCGCCCGGTCAATTCGCTGATCAGCTTGAGGTTGCCGCGGGCGTCCTCGGTGCGCTGGTGGTCCAGCAGCACCTCGGCGTTTTCCGCGTAGCTGCGGATCGCCGCCAGCGGCTGGTTGAGTTCATGGCTGATGCTCGCCGACATGGTGCCCAGGGCCGAGAGCTTGCCGGCCTGCACCAGGTCGTCCTGGGCGCGCACCAGTTCCTGCTGGGCGTGCTCGCGCTCCAGCACTTCCTGCCTGAGGCGGCGGTTGAGGCCTTCCAGGTCGCTGGTACGTTCGGCCACGCGCATTTCCAGCTCGCGCCGGGCCTTGGCTTCGAAGGCGATGCGCTCCAGGTAGTGGCGACGGCGCTGCATCATCAGCCCGAGCAACAGCATCAGCACCAGCAGCGTGGCGCCGCCCACCGCCACCACCGTGCGCACCGGGCGGTCGATCAGGGTGCGTGGGGCGAGGATGCTCACGCTCCAGCCGGTTTCGTCGATCTCTCGGGTCTGGGTCAGCCAGGCGCTGGAGTCGAGGTTCAGCGGCCGTGGATCGCGGGTCGGGTAGGGCTGGATGGCGACTATGGCCTTGCTTTCGTCTTCGCTCAGCGGGCGGGTCGAGCGGAAACGCCATTCCGCCCGCGAGGTGAGAATCACCACGCCATTGTGGTCGGTGACCACCAGTTGCTCGGGGGTCTTGCCCCAGAGGCTTTCGGTGTGGTCCAGGTCGACCTTGACCACCAGCACACCGATGATTTTCTCGCCGTTGCGCACGGCGGCGGCGAAGAAATAACCACGCTTGGCCGAGGTGGTGCCCAGGCCGAAGAAACGCCCCAGGCGCCCGGCCATGGCCTCGCTGAAATACGGGCGGAAGGAAAAGTTACGGCCGACAAAACTGTCGTGTTTGTCCCAGTTGGACGCCGCCAGGGTATTGCCGGAGGTGTCCATCAGGTACATCACTTCGGCCCCGGTCTGGGCGCTGATGTTTTTCAGCAGGCGGTTGGCGTTGCCCTGGGTCACGCCGTCGTCCGGCGCCCCGAGGACCGCGCGCAGCGCCGGCAGCTCGCCGAGAATCTGCGGCAGCACTTCATAGCGGTGCAGGGTGCCCAGCAGGTTGGCGACGTAGAGGTCGAGGGTCTGGCGGTTCTGGCCCGCCAGTTCGCTGCGGTAATAACGCTCGGCCAGATGCTCCAGCGGCCACAGCAGCGGCGCCAGGCACAGGGCCAGCAAAGCCAGGCTACGCCAGCGGGGGCGTTGGGGAAGGGGTGGAGTCATGGGAGCGATGCGCCTGTGGGTACAAGCGCATTATGCCTAGGTTCTATACGTAAACTTCCTGCGCGACGATCATGCCGCGTTAAAAACAGGCTCGGAATGCTCATGTAGGCCCCTACAGTCGAGCGCGACCCCGGCCGTTCCTCGCCTGTTTTTGCCTTGCCTGATCGCCGCTCGGCGACTTTCCGTACAGAACCTACCCCTGCCCGGCAAGACACTCGTGCAATGCGCTGCGCCATTCCGGCTGGGTCACGCCCCACTCGCGCGCCAGGCGGCCGCAGTCGAGGCGGGAGTTCAGGGGGCGCGGCGCGGGTGTCGGATAGGCGCTGGAGGGGATCGCCTCCAGAGTCGCGCAGGCCTTGCCCTGGGCCAGCAGGTGTTCGCCGATGGCCTGGGCGAAGCCGAACCAGGAGGTCTTGCCAGCAGCGGTCAGATGGTAGGTCCCCCATGCTCCTGGCTTGCCGGCCTGCCAGCGCTCGATCAGCGCGGCGGTGCTGGCGGCGATGGTGCTGGCCCAGGTCGGCGCGCCGATCTGGTCGGCCACCACGCGCAAGTGCGGTTTTTCCTGCAACAGGCGTTGCATGGTCAGCAGGAAGTTCTTGCCGGTGTTCGAGTACACCCAGCTGGTGCGCAGGATCAGGTGTTCGCTACCGGCCGCGTCGATGGCCCGTTCGCCGGCCAGTTTGCTCTGGCCGTAGACACTCAGTGGGTTGGGTTCATCGTCTTCGGTGTAGGGGGCCTGTTTGCTGCCGTCGAAGACGTAATCGGTGGAGTAGTGAATCAGCGGGATCCCCAGTTTCCGCGCTTCCTCGGCAAACACCCCGGGGGCGCTGGCATTGATCGCAAAGGCCAGCTCCGGCTCGCTCTCGGCCTGATCGACGGCAGTATGGGCGGCCGCGTTGATGATCAGTTGCGGGCGCAGGCTGCGTACCTGTTGGCGAATGGCGTCCGGGTTTGTCAGGTCGAGCAGGCCGCGCCCGGGCACGATCAATTCGTGCTGGTTGCCCAGGCGCTGTTGCAGGGCCTGGGAGACCTGGCCGTGCTGGCCGCTGATCAGGATCTTCAACCGGCTGCTCATGGGAACAGCTCGGCTTCGCTGAGCAATTTGCCGGCCTGATCCTTGGCCGAGAGCTGCGCCGGGCCCGTGAGTTGCCAATCGATGGCCAGGGTCGGATCGTCCCAGCGAATGCAGCGTTCGGACGCCGGCGTGTAGTAGTCGGTGGTCTTGTAGAGGAATTCGGCGTACTCGCTCAGCACCACGAAACCGTGGGCGAAGCCTTCCGGTACCCACAGCTGGCGATGGTTATCCGCGGACAGCCGCACCCCGACCCACTTGCCGAAGTGTGGCGAACTGCGGCGGATGTCCACCGAGACGTCGAGCACTTCGCCGGCGACGACCCGCACCAGCTTTCCCTGGGTGTTTTCGATCTGGTAGTGCAGGCCGCGCAGCACGCCCTTTTGCGAGCGCGAATGGTTGTCCTGGACGAACTGGGTGTGCACGCCGGTCGCGGCTTCGAACGCCTTGGCATTGAAGCTCTCGTAGAAAAAACCGCGCTCGTCGCCAAAGACCTTGGGCTCGATGATCAGCACGCCGGGCAGTTCGGTGGCCAGGACCTTCATTGGGTTTCTCCCGCCAGGCTGTAGAGGTATTGGCCGTAGCCGGTCTTGCCGAAGTACTTGGCGTGCTCGAGCAAGTGCTCGCGGTCGATCCAGCCCTGGTTGTAGGCGATTTCCTCGAGGCAGGCGACTTTCAGGCCCTGGCGGTGCTCGATGGTCTGCACATACTGCGAGGCTTCCAGCAGGCTGTCGTGGGTGCCGGTATCGAGCCAGGCGAAGCCACGGCCGAAACGTTCGACGCTGAGGTCGCCGCGTTGCAGGTAGGCGTTGTTGACGTCGGTGATTTCCAGTTCGCCGCGTGCCGAAGGCTTGACCGCCTTGGCGATGCTGACCACCGAGTTGTCGTAGAAATACAGCCCGGTCACGGCATAGCTGGACTTGGGTTGTGCAGGCTTTTCTTCGATCGAAAGGGCATTGCCCTGTTCGTCGAAATCGATCACGCCAAAGCGCTGTGGATCCTTGACCCAGTAGCCGAAGACTGTCGCCCCGGAAGGTTTCGACGCAGCGTTCTGCAGCTTCTCGGTGAAATGCTGGCCGTGGAAGATGTTGTCGCCGAGGATCAGGCACACGGGGTCGTCGCCAATGAATTCCTCGCCGATCAGGAACGCCTGCGCCAGGCCGTCCGGCGACGGTTGCTCGGCGTAGCTGAAGCGCACCCCGAACTGGCTGCCGTCGCCCAGCAGGTTGCGGTACTGCGGCAGGTCCTGGGGGGTGGAAATCAGCAGGATGTCCTTGATGCCGGCCAGCATCAGTACCGAGATCGGGTAATAGATCATCGGCTTGTCGTAGACCGGCAGCAGTTGCTTGGACACACCCAGGGTGATCGGGTGCAGGCGGGTGCCCGAGCCACCCGCCAGAACGATACCTTTCATCATGCGATCAGATCCTTGAAGTCAGTGAAGCCCAGGCGTTGCCCTTGATAGCTGCCGTCCTGCACGTGCTGGCACCATTCCTGGTTGTCCAGGTACCACTGCACGGTCTTGCGCAGGCCGCTGGCGAAGGTTTCTTGCGGCACCCAGCCCAGTTCGCGCTCGATCTTGCCGGCGTCGATGGCGTAGCGCAGGTCGTGGCCGGGGCGGTCCTGGACGAAGGTGATCAGGTCGGCATAGTGCTGCACGCCTTCGGGCTTGCGTGGCGCCAGTTCTTCCAGCAGTTGGCAGATGCCGCGCACCACGTCGATGTTTGTCTGTTCGTTGTGGCCGCCGATGTTGTAGGTCTCGCCGACCACGCCTTCGGTCACCACCTTGAGCAGGGCGCGGGCGTGGTCTTCGACGAACAGCCAGTCGCGCACTTGCAGGCCGTTGCCATACACCGGCAGCGGTTTTCCGGCCAGGGCGTTGAGGATCACCAGCGGGATGAGTTTTTCCGGGAAGTGGAACGGCCCGTAGTTGTTCGAGCAGTTGGTCACCAGTACCGGCAGGCCGTAGGTGCGCTGCCAGGCGCGGACCAGATGGTCGGACGCAGCCTTGCTGGCGGAGTAGGGCGAGCTGGGGGCGTAGGGCGTGGTTTCGGTGAACAGGTCGTCGACGCCGTGCAGGTCGCCGTACACCTCGTCGGTGGAAATATGGTGGAAGCGGAAGGCGCTTTTCTCCGCCGCCGGCAGGGCCTGCCAATAGGCGCGGGTGGCTTCCAGCAGGCTGTAGGTGCCGACGATGTTGGTCTGGATGAAGTCCGACGGGCCGTCGATGGAGCGGTCGACATGGGACTCGGCGGCCAGGTGCATGATCGCCTGGGGCTGGAAGCGCTCGAGCAGGGCGCTGACGGTGGCCTGGTCGACGATATCGGCCTGGACGAACTCGTAGCGGGTGTCGCTGGCGATACTCGACAGCGACTCCAGGTTGCCGGCGTAGGTCAGCTTGTCGAGGTTGAGCACCTCGTGTTCGGTGTTGCGGATCAGGTGGCGAACCAGCGCCGATCCAATAAAACCGGCACCGCCGGTAACGAGAATGCGCATATGGGTAGGCCTTCTTCCCTAAGACATGAAGTCGCGAATGGAGCATAGCTTGTCGGCAGCCAGCGGCCGCTGCAAGGGGCGCCGACGTCTGGCCCGGCTATTGGCATCCTGTTTAGCTTCCCGGCGGCGATGCAGCCCTTGTCGACTGCCCGGGCCTGGGGGTTGCGTAACGCCTGGCGCAGTGGCGATATACGCATCTGACAATAATTCCAGGGGTCGTTCCATGTTGCTCGCCACGTTGATTCACCGCGCCAGCCTGCCCGGTCCGCAGGTCACCCCACAGCAGGCGCTGGACCTGCTCGAAGTGCACTACGGCCTTGGCGGCACGCTGCAATCGTTGGGCAGCCAGCAGGATCTCAACTACCGGCTCGACAGCCCCCAGGGGCGGTTTGTCCTGAAGATCTGCCGTGGCGACTACGCGGCCCTGGAACTGCAGGCCCAGCATGCGGCGCTCAAACACCTTGGCTCCCACCCCGAGCTGCACGTACCCCGGGTGATCCCGGCGAAGAACGGCGCCGACCTGCTGTCCCTGGACGTCGATGGCCAGGCGCTGCATGTGCGGCTGCTCGACTACATCGAAGGCCAGCCGCTGACCCACCTCAAGCACCTGGGCCCCGAGCTGGCAGCCGGCTTTGGTCGGCTGTGCGGGCAGATGGACCTGGCCCTGGCGGACTTCCAGCACCCAGGACTTACGCGCACCCTGCAATGGGATGCGCGTCACGCCCATAGCCTGATCAACCACCTGCTGCCGGTGATCGCCGACGAGCAGCAGCGCAGCCTGATCGCCGACGTGGCCGAGCAGGCCGAGCGCCGTGTGCAGCGCCTGGCCGAGCAGTTGCCGGTGCAGGCGATCCACCTGGACATCACCGACGACAACGTGGTCTGGCAGCGTGACGCCCAACGCCACTGGCAGGTGCAGGGGGTGATCGATTTCGGCGACCTGATCCGCACCTGGCGCATCACCGACCTGTCGGTGACCTGTGCGGCGTTGCTGCACCATGCCGAGGGCGATCCGTTCTGCATCCTGCCGGCGGTCCGCGCCTATCACGCAGTCAATCCGCTACAGCAGGCCGAGTTGCTGGCGCTGTGGCCGCTGATCGTGGCCCGCGCCGCGGTGCTGGTGCTCAGTGGCGAACAGCAGGTGAGCATCGACCCGAACAATCAGTACAGCCGCGACAACCTGAACCACGAATGGGAGATCTTCCGCGTCGCCACCTCGGTGCCGTTCGAATTGATGGAAGCGGCGATCCTCGGGGCGGTCGGCCAGACGCTGCCGGCCATCGCCGGCGAAGGTTTCGCGCCGTTGTTGCCGGGCCTGGTGGGGCGCGAGTTCGCCCTGATCGACCTGGGCGTGCTCAGCCCGCACTTCGAGGCCGGCAACTGGGAGCAGCCGGAGATCGATACCCAGCTGTTGCAGCAGGCCGCGGCGGCCCATGGGCTGGCGGCCAGTCGCTACGGGCAGTACCGCCTGTCCCGGACCTGCCCGGACAGTGCCGTCGAACCGGATACCTTCCCGTTGCATGTGCAGTTGCAGGTGCCGTCGGGCACGGCGGTCGAGGCGCCGTTTGCCGGGGTGCTGCACCGTGCTGCCGATGGTGCGTTGCGCCTCGACGGCCCGCAATTGAGTGTACGGCTATGGGGCGTCACGCCCTCGGTGCATGCCGGCGCGGCGCTGGTCAAAGGCCAGGTGCTGGGGGCGGTGGACGGCGGGCTCAAGGTCCAGCTGTGCCGTGGCGCGCAGCTTGATCCGCCGCTGTTCTGTACGCCATCGCGAGCCGCGGCATGGCAGGCGCTGTGCCCGTCGCCGGCGGCGCTGCTGGGCCTGGCCTGCGACGCCGAGCCGGAGCTCGATCCGCAAGCCTTGCTGGCGCGACGCGATGCCAGTTTCGCCCGTTCGCAGAAGCACTATTACGTCGACCCGCCACGCATCGAACGCGGCTGGCGCAACCACCTGATCGACATGCAGGGCCGTTCCTACCTGGACATGCTCAACAACGTCGCGGTGCTCGGTCACGGTCATCCACGCATGGCCGCCGAGGCCGCGCGCCAGTGGTCGCTGCTCAACACCAACTCGCGCTTCCACTACGCGGCGATTGCCGAGTTCTCCGAGCGTCTGCTGGCGCTGGCGCCGGACTCCATGGACCGAGTGTTCCTGGTCAACAGCGGCAGCGAGGCCAACGACCTGGCGATCCGCCTGGCCTGGGCCTACAGCGGCGGGCGCGACATGCTCAGCGTGCTGGAGGCCTACCACGGCTGGACGGTGGGCGCGGACGCGGTGTCCACCTCGATCGCCGACAACCCCCAGGCCCTGAGCAGCCGCCCGGACTGGGTGCATCCGGTAACCGCGCCCAATACCTATCGCGGCGAGTTCCGCGGCCAGAACAGCACTCCGGACTACGTGCGCAGCGTCGAACACAACCTGGCCAAGCTGGCGGAGCAGAAGCGCCAGCTGGCCGGTTTCATCTGCGAGCCGGTGTATGGCAACGCCGGTGGCATCGCCCTGCCGCCGGGTTACCTGAAGCAGGTCTACGCCCTGGTCCGCGCCCAGGGCGGGGTGTGCATCGCCGACGAGGTGCAGGTCGGCTATGGGCGCATGGGCAAGTTCTTCTGGGGCTTCGAAGAGCAGGGCGTGGTGCCGGACATCATCACCATGGCCAAAGGCATGGGCAACGGCCAGCCGCTGGGGGCGGTGATCACCCGCCGGGAGATCGCCGAAGCGCTGGAGGCCGAAGGCTATTTCTTCTCCTCGGCCGGCGGCAGCCCGGTGAGTTGCCGGATCGGCATGGCGGTGCTCGACGTGATGCAGGAAGAAAAACTCTGGGAAAACGCCCAGGTGGTCGGCGGCCACTTCAAGCAGCGCCTGGAAGCCCTGATCGAGCGTTATCCGCTGGTGGGCGCGGTGCATGGCTCGGGGTTCTACCTGGGACTGGAGCTGATCCGCAATCGCCAGACCCTGGAGCCGGCCACGGAGGAGACCGCACTGCTGTGCGATCGCCTGCGCGAGCTGGGGATCTTCATGCAGCCCACCGGCGACTACCTGAACATCCTCAAGATCAAGCCGCCGATGGTCACCACGCGCCAGAGCGTCGACTTCTTTGTCGACATGTTGGCGAAGGTGCTGGACGAGGGGCTCTAAGCCCCTCGATCTCCTCGTACCCGGATCGCGAGCAAGCTCGCTCCTACAGGTTGGCGGCGTTCCTGTAGGAGCGAGCTTGCTCGCGATAGCGCCAGAACAGACAACCCCCATTCTCAGAATGATCCGATAAATATCGATAAGAATCGGTATTTATAGGGTTTTGTTTTTGAATTTATATTTTTATGACTTCTAAAGTCGATTTTTATCGGATATAAAGTCATCCCTGTCGGGACCCGGCCAAGCCGCGTCCGGCCTTGCCCTTTTCTGTCATCGGCCGATGCCACCATCGGTCCTTTGCTGCTGCCCAGGAGATGATTCATGAGCCGTATCGTTACCGTCGCCGCAACCCAGATGGCCTGTTCCTGGGACCTCGAAGCCAATATCGAGACCGCGGAAAAGCTGGTCCGCGAGGCCGCCGCCAAAGGCGCGCAGATCATCCTGATCCAGGAACTGTTCGAGACCCCGTACTTCTGCCAGAAGCCGAACCCGGACTACCTGCAGCTGGCCACCCCGGTGGAAGGCAACGCGGCCATCGCCCACTTCCAGAAGGTCGCCCGCGAGCTGCAAGTGGTGCTGCCGATCAGCTTCTTCGAGCTGGCCGGGCGTGCGCGTTTCAACAGCATCGCGATCATCGACGCCGACGGCAGCAACCTCGGGATTTATCGTAAAAGCCACATCCCGGACGGCCCTGGCTATCACGAAAAGTACTACTTCAATCCGGGCGACACCGGCTTCAAGGTGTGGAACACCCGTTACGCGACAATCGGCGTGGGCATCTGCTGGGACCAGTGGTTCCCCGAGTGCGCCCGCAGCATGGCGCTGCAAGGCGCGGAGCTCCTGTTCTACCCGACCGCCATCGGCAGCGAGCCTCACGACAAGAGCATCTCGTCCCGCGACCACTGGCAGCGCGTGCAACAAGGCCACGCCGGCGCCAACCTGATGCCGCTGATCGCCAGCAACCGCATCGGCAACGAAGAGCAGGACGGCTACGACATCACCTTCTACGGCTCGTCGTTCATCGCCAACCCGTTCGGCGAGAAGGTTGAAGAACTGAACGAGACTGAAGAAGGTATTCTTGTCCACAGTTTCGACCTCGACGAGCTGGAACACATTCGCAGCGCCTGGGGTTCGTTCCGCGACCGTCGGCCGAACCTGTACAGCGCGATCAAAACCCTCGACGGTTCCCTGGAGTCCTGAACCCATGACCACTTTGCACAGCACCCCTCGCGCCGACGGCTTCTACATGCCAGCCGAGTGGGCGACGCAGACCCAGACCTGGATGATCTGGCCCGAGCGCCCGGACAACTGGCGCCTGGGCGGCAAGCCGGCGCAAGCCGCGCATGTAGCGGTGGCCAAGGCCATCGCCCGCTTCGAACCGGTGACCGTGGCGGTCTCCGCGGGCCAGTATGAAAACGCCCGGGCCCGCCTGGACGTGCCGAATATCCGCCTGGTGGAGATGTCCAGCGACGACGCCTGGGTCCGGGATACCGGCCCGACCTTCGTCATCAACGACAAGGGCGAAGTCCGTGGCGTGAACTGGGATTTCAACGCCTGGGGCGGTTTCGACGGCGGCCTGTATTCGCCGTGGAACCGTGACTCGCAGGTGGGCGGCAAGATCCTCGAGATCGAGCGCAGCCCGCGTTACCGCACCGAGGGCTTTGTGCTCGAAGGCGGCTCGATTCACGTCGACGGCGAAGGCACGGTGATCACCACCGAAGAGTGCCTGCTCAACCGCAATCGCAACCCGCACCTGAACCGTGCCGAGATCGAAGCGGTGCTCAGCGCCAACCTGGCGGTGGATAAGGTCATCTGGCTGCCGGACGGCCTGTACAACGACGAAACCGACGGCCATGTGGATAACTTCTGCTGCTACGTGCGCCCGGGCGAAGTGCTGCTGGCCTGGACCGACGATCCGCAGGACCCGAACTACCCACGCTGCCAGGCAGCACTGAAAGTGCTGCAAGACAGCACCGACGCCAAGGGTCGCCCGTTCACTGTGCACAAGATGCCGATTCCGGGGCCGTTGTATGCGACCGAAGAAGAGTGCGCGGGCGTCGACCCGGTGGACGGCACCCAGGAACGTAATCCGTCGGTGCGCCTGGCCGGTTCCTATGTGAACTTCCTGATCGTCAACGGCGGCATCATCGCCCCGAGTTTCGACGACCCTCTGGATGCCCAGGCCAAGGAGATTCTGCAGAACCTGTTCCCGCAGCACGAAGTGGTGATGGTGCCGGGTCGCGAGTTGTTACTGGGGGGCGGAAATATCCATTGCCTTACCCAACAGCAACCGGCGCCGCACAAGGTTTGAGTGTTGTTGTAACAGCCTGTGACGCCTGATTGACGGGCTGTTACATGGATCCAATCCGGCGTCGCCCGGCAAGCCCGCAGCCCTTATGGACTGCGGGTTTTTTTGTATCCGAAAGCCAGCAATCGCGGGACCTTGGCATAGCTCTTGTATCCCTCGCGAGGTCACTCTGAGGCCGGTGGAACTGCGATGTTCTGTCATAAACCTTGGATAAGTTAGCCGCTCACAAACCGGGAGAGAGCGCTGGAGATGAATAGGGTCAGCGAGCGGACTTCACATCCCTTGGCAATGAATAACGAATCGCTTCAGGTTCTGGCGCAATGGTTGAAGTCCAATGGAACGCGACAGATCCGGGAAGCCGACCCGCGTCGGATGATCCTCGATCGTTACCCTGCTGGTTTGTTCAGCGAGGCGGAACTCGAAGCGTTGTGGGATGTGTTGGAAGGATAAGCAAACAACGGATTGGTAAAAGCGCTGCCCTGATGGCAGCGCTTTTTTTTGCGCGAATGTAGCCGCTGCCGCAGGCTGCGATAGGTCCGAAGGACCTCCAGCGGGCTCAAGAGCGGCGCCCGCTTCGCGGTCGATCGCAGCCTCGCGGTGCTCGGCAGCGGCTACAGGGTGTAATCCGATACTTCGGTGCATGCGATCGTGTGTAGCCGCTGCCGAAGGCTGCGATAGGTCCGAAGGACCTCCAGCGAGCTCAAGAGCGGCGCCTGCTTCGCGGTCGATCGCAGCCTCGCGGTGCTCGGCAGCGGCTACAGGGTGCAATCCGATAGTACGGTACATGCGATCGTGTGTAGCCGCTGCCGCAGGCTGCGATAGGTCCGAAGGACCTCCAGCGGGCTCAAGAGCAGCGCCCGCTTCGCGGTCGATCGCAGCCTCGCGGTGCTCGGCAGCGGCTACAGGGTGCAATCCGATAGTACGGTACATGCGATCGTGTGTAGCCGCTGCCGCAGGCTGCGATAGGTCCGAAGGACCTCCAGCGAGCTCAAGAGCAGCGCCCGCTTCGCGGTCGATCGCAGCCTCGCGGTGCTCGGCAGCGGCTACAGGGTGCAACCCGATAGTTCGGTACACGCGATCGTGTGTAGCCGCTGCCGCAGGCTGCGATCGGCCGCGCAGCGGACGCCAGGCCGCCACCGCGCTCAGGCGATGGCTGGCCGTATCCATGGCTGCGTTTTAGAAGCTGTAGGTACCGGTCACCACCAGGCTGCGCGGGTCGCCGAACTGGATCTGCCCGGCGCTGGTAGCCGAGGAGTAGTAAGTGCGGTCGCTGATGTTGTTCAGCGCGGCCCGCAGGTCCCAGTCCTTCTGCCGGAAGCCGGCCAGGGCGTCCCAGCGGCCATAGCCCGGAAGCATCACGGTATTGGCGTTGTCGGCATAACGATCACCCACCAGGGTCAGGCCGGTCTCGGCGTACCAGCCCATTTCCGGTTTCCAGGTCACGAACAGGCTGCCGTTGCGCTTGGCCACGTTGTTCACCCGGTTACCTTCGTCACCGTTATTGCTCTTGACCACAGTCGCGTCCTGCAGGCCGATGCCACCGCGTATCGACCAGTTGCCGACGATCTTGCCGGCCGCGGTCAGTTCCACGCCGCGTGAGCGTTGCAGGCCGGTCAGCAGGATCACGTTCGGGTCTTCCACGCTGCGGCTGCGGCGGTTGTAGAGCTCCAGCTCATAGACCGCCAGGGTGGTGCTGAAGCGGTCGTCGAGCCAGTCGCTCTTGACCCCGATTTCCTTCTGCCGGGTACGCTCGGGGCTCAGGTCGTTGGTGTTGCCGTTGGCGTTCGGGGTGATGCCGATCAGGCCACCGCCGACGGGGGAGAAGCTCTTGCTCCAGGAGGCGTAGAAGGAATGGTTCTCCAGCGGAGTCCAGACCACACCCAGGCGCGGGCTGGTGCTGTGACTGTCGCGGTCGTCCTTGCGATCCAGAAGCTTGTTGTGGGTCTCGACGTTGAAGTTGTCGTAGCGCAGGCCGGCGAGCACTTGCCACTGATCGTTCAGGCGCAGCTGGTCCTGGACATAGACGGCGCGGCTTTCCACCTCGCTGTGGTTGTAACTGGACGCCACCATTTTCCCGGTATGGCGCAGGTTTTTATCCGGGTTGAACGGGTCCAGGGACGGCACGGCCTGGCCACTGGCGCTGACCGCCGCTGCGGTGTAGAGCTTCGGATCGCGTCGCTGGCTGCCCAGCTCGACACCCGTCAGCAGTCGGTGTTCGAGGCCGAAGGTATCGAAGGTGCCTTCGACTTCGAGGTTGTTGTAAATGTTGCGGGTGTTCAGGTCCTGCTGCCAGCGCTGGCGGTTCACCCGCTTGGTGCGGCTGTCGTAGCCGGTCTGGTAGGTGTTGTCGAAATCGCTGTTGAGCTTGAACAGGCTCAGGGTATGGCGCAGTTGCCAGTTGTCGTTCAGCTCGTAGCTGAGCTTGGAACGCAGGGACTGGGACTTGTCGTCGATGTAGTCGCGCTTGTCGCCGTAAGTGGTGTCGCGGCTCACGTCCGCCGGGCGCCCGTCGATCCCCGGGATGCCGCGGTCCGGCGTGCGGTTGTAGCGGCTGTATTCGTACTGCACCAGCCAGTTCAGGTCCGGCGTCAACTGCCAGCTCATGGACGGCGCGAACAGCTGGCGACTGCCACTGACGCCGTCGCGGAAGCTGTTGTTGTCCTGGTTGCCCATGTTCAGGCGCAGGCTGATGTTCTCGCTGGGGTCGGCGCTGAGGTCGGCATACAGGCTGCGCAGGTCTTCGCTGCCGCCTTTGACTTCGACGCTGGAGTGGCGGCCGAACTGCGGCAGCTTGCTCACCCGGTTGACGATCCCGCCCTGGCTGCCACGGCCGTAAAGCACCGCCGCCGGGCCCTTGAGCACCTCGATGCGCTCGATGTTGTGCAGGTCGCGCACGTACTGGCTGTCGTCACGGACGCCGTCGAGGTAGAAGTCGTTGCTGGCGTCGAAGCCGCGAATGCGCAGGCTGTCGAAGCGAGTGTCGGCGCCGCTGCTGACGTTGGGAATGCCGCTCAGGGCCGTGCCCAGATCGTTGATGCCGTAGTCCAGCACGTTGCTGGTCTTCACCGAGTCGATGGCTTGCGGCACATAGCGCACCGGCGTGGCGGTGCGGGTCGCGGTGCTGACTTCCTTGACTCGTGGATCGTCGGCATCGACTTCTGCGCTGATGGCGGTGGCTGGCAGGGTGGTCGGGGCGGCGCAGGTGAAACCGGCCGTCAGCGAGGCGCAAAAGCCAAGGGTGAGGGGAGTCAGGCGGAAGGGGGCAGGCATGGAAAAACGCATCCAGAAGGGTGAAGGAAACAGTGGTCGCGAATGGTAATGCTTGCTATTTACTTTCGTTAATTATTCTTGGAAAGTTCCCCGGGCGGATTGTTTCAATTTGTGTCTTGATTGAAATGAAGTGGATACACGGCCGATTCGACCGATTCCCGAAACAGACTAAAAGCCATTCCAGCGTTTTTTCCTGTGGGCCACGGGCATAGTCTGCCGCCATCGAATTTATCGGCCTTTGTCCCGGAGCCTTGCATGTCGGCAGCGACCCTTCATTACATCTACGATCCTTTGTGTGGTTGGTGCTACGGCGCCAAGCCGCTGGTGCAGGCGGCCCAGGCGGTGCTGCCGGTGGTGGCCCATGGCGGCGGCATGATGACCGGGCGCAACTGCCAGCAGGTTTCGCCGCAACTGCGCGACTACGTCATGCCCCATGACCGGCGCATTGCCGAATACACCGGGCAGCCGTTCGGCGAGGCCTACTTCGAAGGTTTGCTGCGCGATCATTCGGCGGTCTTCGATTCGGCCCCGCCGATCGCCGCGGTCCTGGCGGCGCAGGCGCTCGCCGGGCGCGGCCTGGAATTGCTCGGGCGCTTGCAGACGGCGCATTACGTCGAAGGGCGACGCATCGCCGATGTCGACGTACTGTTGGAGCTCGCCGAAGGCCTGGGCTTTGAGCGCGGCGAGTTCGAGGAAGCCTTCGAATACGCCGCGGCGAATAGCCTGGACGAGCACATCAAGGCCAGCCGCGCCTTGTTGGCCCGGGTCGGTGGCCAGGGTTTTCCGACCCTGGTGCTGGAACAGGACGGTCAGTTCAGGCTGATCGATATCAGCCCCTGGCTGGGCAAGCCGCAGGCGTTCGCCGACTGGCTGCGCGAGGCCTTCGGTACGCCTGAGGTCGAGCTTTCACCGAGCCTGCAGGCCTGTGGCCTGGACGGTTGCGCCCTTTGAACCACCCACTTATTGACGGAGTCACCCATGGATAACCTGGCACTGATCAAAAGCACCTACGAAGGGGCCAACTCCCAGGAGAACGCGAAAAACACCGCCGCCGCCCTGGCCGCCGATGCGCGCTGGACCGAGGCGGCAGGCTTTCCCTACGCCGGCACCTACGTCGGTTTCGATGCCGTGGTGGAGAATGTCTTCAAGCGCCTGGCCACCGAATGGGAAGGCTTTGCCTTCACCGTCGAGAACTATGTGGCCCAGGGCGACAAGGTGTTCGCCTACGGCAATTACAGCGGCGTCTATAAAGCCACGGGCAAACCGCTGAATGCCCGCGTGGCCCATTTGTGGACCCTCAAGGATGGCAAGGTCACGCACTTCGAACAGTTCGTCGACAGCCATACCGTGCAACTGGCCATCAAGGATCGTTAAGTTCTTAGACGATTTTCGCCTATTTTCAGACGATTCTTGAAATTGACACACTGTTCGGGGCGCAGATAGGATTCGCGCCAACGCCTGTGGCCAACGGCCATAACATTCAAATAATAAAAGGCCCGCCGCGATTCTTCGTGGGCGGGTCTTTTTGTTCTGGCCTGAAAAAAGAGCGCTTAAGCGCCGTTTCCAAGGAGCACCACAGCGCGTCATCAACCCGTAATAAGGAAAATAAAATGTTGAACAAGCGGATCGGTCTGATCGCACTGGGGATTCTGAGCAGTACTCAAGTTATGGCTAACGACCAGGCTGAGTCCAAGGGTTTTGTCGAAGACAGCAGCCTGAAAATCCTGCTGCGCAACGCCTACATCAATCGCGACAAGAAAAACGGTAACGATGACCAGCGCGAGTGGGGTCAAGCGGCCATTGGTACCTTCTCGTCGGGCTTCACCCAAGGCACCGTGGGCGTGGGCGTCGACGCCTTCGGCCTGTACGGCCTGCGCCTGGATAAAGGCAGCCACAGCGGTGGCCAGGGCATCGACTTCTTCAAGCCAAGCGAAGGCGGCAACAAGAGCCCGGCAGGCGACCTGGCCAAGGCCGGCGCCGCGGTCAAATTCCGCCTGTCCAACACCGTCCTGACCTACGGCGACCAGATGCCGGCCCTGCCGGTGCTGAGCTACGACAATGGCCGTCTGCTGCCGGAAAGCTACACCGGTACCCTGATCACCTCCAAAGAGATCAAGGGCCTGGAGCTGAACGCCGGTCGTTTCACCGCCGAATCGCGTAAAAGCGCCGAAGGCCGTGACAGCGGTGGCCTGAAGTCGATCAACGTATTGGGCGGCAGCTACCAGTTCACTGAACAGTTCAAGGGCTCGCTGTACGCTTCCGACGTTGAAGACGTGCTGAAGAAGCAGTACGTGAACCTGAACTACGTGTTCCCGCTGGCCACCGATCAGTCCCTGACCTTCGACTTCAACGGCTACCGCACCAAGCTGGACAAGTCCTACGCCGAGTTCAAAGAAGCAGGCGGCCAGGACAACAAAATCTGGAGCCTGGCAGCCACCTACGCCACCGGCCCGCACTCCTTCACCCTGGCGCACCAGCGCAGCACCGGCGACAGCAACCTGGGCTACGCCTACGGCGGCTACCAGAAAGAGCAGCACCGCGTGGGCGATGGCGGCAACACCATCTACCTGGCCAACTCCTACTGGTCCGACTTCAACGCTGAAGACGAGCGCAGCTGGCAGCTGGGCTACGGTCTGGACTTCGGCGCCTTCGGCGTACCGGGCCTGACCTACAACCTGGCTTACGTGCGTGGTGACAACATCACCTCCACCAACAGCGAGGGCCACACCACCACTGGCGGCACCGAGCGCGAAATTTTCAACCAGTTCAAGTACGTGGTCCAGAGCGGCCCGGCCAAGGACCTGAGCGTCAAGGTTCGTAGCTCGATCCTGCGCGTATCGCAGAAATCCGCCGGCTACAACGACAGCGGTAACGAACTGCGTGTGTTCGTCGACTACCCGATCAACGTGTTCTGATGAATGCCTGATCGCGGCCTGATACCAGGCCAGCAATAGAAAAAGCCCCGACTGGTTCGGGGCTTTTTTGTGGGTGTTACCCCGTCCTGAATAGCACCGCGGCTCCCTGTAGCCGCTGCCGCCAGGCTGCGATCGGGCGCGAAGCGCCCGCGGATCGGAGAGCGGTTGTTGCTCAGTCCGGGTTGATCTCCGACCGACGAGTTATTGCGCCTGAAAGCTCTGCAGATAAGCCAGTAGATTGTCGATCTTCTCCTGATCGCTCAGCCCCCAGAAAATCATCCGCGTGCCGGGCACCACGGCCTTTGGGTCTTCCAGGTAGGCCACCAGCTTGTCGCGGGTCCAGACGATGCCGGACGACTTCATCGCCTCGGAGTACTGATAGTCCGTCACGCTGCCCGCGGTGCGCCCGAAAATGCCGTTGAGTTGCGGCCCGAAAGAGCTGCGCACCGAAGGCCCGATATTGTGGCAGCCGCCGCAAATGCGCTTGAACAGCTTGCCACCGGCCTCGGCATCGCCCACTGCTTCTGCCTGGGCGTGGAGCGACAGCAGGCTGAGCATCAGGGTCAAGGTCAGGGCGGCGGTTCTTTTCATGTTCGGCTCCGGATCGGGTGTGGCTTGTGGCAAAAGCGGAGGGCTATTTGAGCATGGTTGGCGGGTGTTGGGGATGGCCATCAGGGGAAAGGGACGTGGTGGTGCCACAGCTCCCTGGCTCGGTGTCGCGTAGGGACCCGGCGCCGCACGTCCGTTGGGGCGCACTATACTTTTCAGAAGATTTGCCCCGGGGATAGAGGCAATGTTCCAGCAGGCTTGGGAGGAGGGTTAGGCATCGGTGTGGCGCTGCGGTTGGGCGACGTTGCGTTTGCACGGCCACAGAACAACCGGCACGGGATGACGAGAAAATGGCGATAGCAATCATCTTGGTTCTAGTCGTTGTCGCTTCAGTGCTGTTTCACCTGCTTGCTCCCTGGCAGATGACGCCGGCGGCCTCCAACTGGGGGTCGATAGACACCACGCTGCTGATCACCCTGGTCATCACCGGCATCTTTTTCATCGCCATCACGGTATTCATGGCCATCGCCGTGATTCGCTTCCGTCATCGGGAAGGTGTCCGGGCGCACTACCAGCCGGAAAGCAAGAAGCTGGAAGGGTGGCTGGTCATCCTCACCTCGCTGGGCATCATCGGCATGCTGGCGCCCGGCCTGGTGGTCTACAACGATTTCGTCCAGGTGCCGCAAGAGGCTACCCAGCTCGAAGTGGTTGCCCAGCAGTGGCAGTGGGCTTTTCGCTTTCCCGGACAGGACGGAAAACTCGGCAAGGCGGATGTCAAATGGATCGATCCCGGCAACCCCTTCGGTCTTGATCGCAATGACCCTGCGGGGCAGGACGATGTGCTGGTCATGAACAATGAAGTGCGCCTGCCCATCGATCGGCCGGTAAAAGTCCTGCTGCGGGCAAAGGATGTCCTGCACGATTTCTATGTTCCGCAGATGCGCGCAAAGATGGATATGGTGCCGGGCATGGTGTCCCACTTCTGGTTTACCCCGACCCGGCTCGGCAAGTTTGAAGTGCTGTGCGCCGAGTACTGTGGCCTGGGGCATTTCAATATGCGCGGCCATCTGATTGTCGAGGAGCAGAGCGCTTTCGACCAATGGTTCGCCAGCCAGCCGACCTTTGCCCAGACGCTGACGAGCGTCGCCACGCCAAGCCGGGACAGCCTGCTGGAAAAAGGTCGCCAACTGGTGGAAAGCCATGGCTGCCGCGCCTGCCATAGCCAGGACGGCAGCACCAGCCTGGGCCCGGGCTGGAAGGATCTGTACGGCCGCTCGGAACCGCTGGCCGATGGCAGCAGCGTCCAGGTCGAAGAGGCCTACCTCAAGGAGTCGATTCTTAAGCCGCAGGCCAGGCTGGTCCAGGGATTCCCGCCGGTCATGGTGGCCTATACTTTCACCCAGGATGAGCTGGCCGCGGTGGTGGCCTTCATCAAGTCGCTGAGTGCCGCGGGGCAGAACGGGCAAGGCCCTGCAGGCGCACAGGATGAGCTGGCGGCGCAGGGACAGCGGCTGGCCGAATCGCTGGGTTGCCTGGCCTGCCACAGTGTCGATGGCAGCCAGGGTATCGGCCCGAGCTGGCAGGGTTTGTACGGCAAGACGGAAACCCTGGCCGATGGTTCTCAGATCAAGGTCGATGAGGGCTACCTGAAGGATTCCGTGCGCCAACCTGGCGCTGCGATCGTCAAGGGTTATGCCGCAGTGATGCCGACCTTTACCCCCAATGACAAGGAACTGGACGCTCTGATCGCCTTCATCAAGTCGAAAGCTGCTGTCGACGCGGATGCCGGCAAGGTGGAATCGGGCAAGTCGCCGTAAATAGCCGGAAATGCTCCGAAACTTAGCGGAGGATGACCTGATGGCTTATGTCGAGCACGCAGAAACAGAAGTCCTGCACGAACCGAAGAGCTTCTTCACGCGCTATATCTGGAGCCAGGACCACAAGGTCATCGCCATCCAATATTCCTTGACGGCGATATCCGTGGGGCTCGTCGCCCTGGTGCTGTCCGGCCTGATGCGCATGCAGATCGGCTTTCCCGGCAGCCTCGAGTTCATGGATGCCAGCACCTATTACCAGGCGATGACCATGCACGGCATGATCATGGTCATCTACCTGCTGACGGCGCTGTTCCTGGGCGGCTTCGGCAACTATCTGATTCCGCTGATGGTTGGCGCCCGGGACATGGTCTTCCCCTACGTCAACATGCTGAGCTTCTGGTTCTACCTGCTCTCGGTCCTGGTGCTGCTTTCCAGCTTCTTCGTCCCGGGCGGGCCCACCGGGGCGGGCTGGACACTCTATCCGCCGCAATCGATCACCCAGGGCACCCCGGGAACCGAATGGGGCATCGTGTTGATGCTGGTGTCGCTGGCGATCTTCATCGTCGCCGCCACCATGGGCGGGCTGAACTACGTGACCACGGTGCTGCAGGCCCGCACTCGCGGCATGACACTGTTTCGCATGCCGCTCTCCGTCTGGGGCATCTTCATGGCCTCGATCCTGGCCCTGCTGGCCTTTCCCGCCTTGTTCGTCAGCGCCGTGATGATGCTGTTCGACAAGCTGCTGGGCACCAGCTTCTTCATGCCGGCGGTGATCTCGATGGGGCAGCAGCTCGCGCACCAGGGCGGCAGCCCGATACTGTTCCAGCACCTGTTCTGGTTCTTCGGCCATCCGGAGGTCTACATCGTCGCCCTCCCGGCGTTCGGCCTGGTCTCCGACCTGATCAGCACCCATGCGCGCAAGAACATCTTCGGTTACCGCATGATGGTGTGGGCCATCGTCGCCATCGGCGTGTTGAGCTTCGTGGTCTGGGCGCACCACATGTACGTCAGTGGGATGAACCCGTACTTCGGCTTCTTTTTCGCCGCCACCACCTTGATCATCGCCGTGCCGACCGCGCTGAAAGTCTACAACTGGGTGCTGACCCTGTGGCATGGCGACATCCACCTGACGGTGCCGATGCTGTTCGCCCTGGCCTTTATCGTCACCTTCCTGGTCGGTGGTCTTACCGGCTTGTTTCTCGGCAACGTGATTGTGGATATCCCGCTGTCGGACACCTACTTCGTGGTGGCCCACTTCCATATGGTCATGGGGGTGGCGCCGATCCTGGTGATATTTGGCGCCATCTATCACTGGTTTCCGAAGATCACCGGGCGCCTGATGAACGACACCCTGGGCAAGCTGCATTTCTGGATAACCTTCCTGGGGACCTACTGCATCTACTTCCCCATGCACTACCTGGGGCTGCTGGGCATGCCCCGGCGCTATTACGCCTGGCAGAACTACGACTTCATCCCGCAATCGGCGCAGCAACTGAATGCGTTCATCACCGTTGTCGCGCTGACGGTCGGGGTATGCCAGCTGCTGTTCCTCTTCAACCTGGCCTGGAGTGCCTTCAAAGGCAAGCCGGCAGGCCCGAACCCATGGGGGGCGGCCAGCCTGGAGTGGCAGACGCCGGACACCCCGCCCGTCCATGGCAACTGGGGGCCGGAGCTGCCGGTGGTGCACCGTTGGGCCTATGACTACAGCGTGCCCGGGATAGAGCAGGACTTCGTGCCGCAGACGGTCTCTGCCCAGGAGCTGGAGCAGATGAGGCAGCGCTGTGTGGAAGCCAGGGCCGCGAGCGAAAGACCATGAACGGGCCGCTATTGAAAAACACCGACAGCGCCGGCGCCGGAGGCCGTTGGAGCCAGCCCCCAGGCAGCTCTCGGGTGCCAGGCTTCGATAGGGCGAAAGCCGCAAAAGTGGGCCTGCGCGTGTTCCTGGGGGCGGTGACCTCGTTGTTCCTGCTGTTCCTGTTGGCCTTTATCGCGCGTTCGCAAATGGTGGACTGGCAGCCGCTGACCGACCCGTTGGCGCCGCTGGCCAGTGCCCGGCAACTCTGGCTGAACACGATCCTGCTGGTGCTGGGCAGTGTCAGCCTGCAGTGGGCGCGACTGGCCGCCCGGCGGGGCGCGTTGAGCGGGACCCGCCTCGGCTTCACCCTGGGCGGCGTCTTTGCGATCGCCTTTATCGGGGGGCAACTCTGGGTCTGGAAGCAGTTCGTCGACTGGGGTTATTTCGTCTCCGCCAATCCGGCCAACAGCTTTTTCTATCTGCTGACCGGCGTGCACGGGCTGCATCTGCTGGGAGGCCTGGTGGCCTGGGGCACCGTCGGCGCCCGGTTCCTGCGACGGGTTGCGCTGTCGCAACTGGCCTCCAGCGTGGAGCTCTGCGCGATCTATTGGCATTACCTGCTGGGGCTCTGGATCGTCCTCTTCTTCCTGCTGACCAGCACGCCGGAAACCTATCAAGCCATCGCCGC
>NZ_JACMZT010000043.1:0-56103 GCF_017349615.1 Pseudomonas sp. GW531-T4 | reverse complement strand
CGATGAGGAAGCAGCCTTTATGCTCAAGCACCGGGCGCAGGTTGAATCGATACTGTCCTATGGTTCGACGACACTAAACGTCGGCACGGCGGCCGCGGGTAACCACATGGATGGTTTGAAAAGGACACTGCTGGATATCGAAGCGCTTCATCAGAAGTTCTTTCTGCGGGATGGGCATTTGCGCAGCGTCGAGTTCTTCAGTGAAAGAAAAAAGCTGTTCGTGCAGTTGGACGCTAGCCTGCTGCCCATTACAAAAATGAGCATTGCCTTTCCTGACCACCCCAGCCTTAAGAGTGCCCTGGGGATTTCCAGTCGCAGCCTGGTGCATCGCTGGACTCAGGCGGGCGCAGTGGGGCAGATACCGGGGTACGCCACGCATATTGAGGGTGTTTCCCGGGCGTCCAGGATTCTAAAGTGGGGTGGTTGGATTGGGACGGCTCTTGGTGGTGGGGCCTCTTATGTGAAGGTGCAGGATGTTTGTTTGGCGGGAAGCAAGGAGGCGTGTGAGAAGGTGAAGTTTACCGAGACGGGGAGTTTTACAGGCGGGGTAGCTATCGGGGCAATCGCTACTCCCTTTATAAACTCCGGCGCGGCAACTATCTGTGTTGCGGTTGCAGCGTCCACCGGTGGTATCGGGGGGCTTGCATGTGGCCTGGTACTGATCGGCGGAGGTACCTATGCAGCCGGAAAGGCGGGGGAAGGCGGCGGGAAGTTTCTTGGAGAACTGCTTTATGGAACAGAAAAATGAACGAAATAACGACTGCACATATCGTACTTGGCTTTTTTATGGCGGGAACTATTCTCGGGGCCTTCATTATGATTGGTGTGCACCTCTATTGGATTCGCAACCATTTGAATGAGGCACTTGAGCACTTCAAGAACAGCCCCATCGTCAATCAACAAAGGGGGTTTCTGTATTTCGGAACCTGGGGAAAGATGGCGGTGATTGGGGGCATAGCAGGCTTTCTGGCGCACTCCGGTTACTTTATTAAAAGGGGGCTGCTAGATGCTGATGAGGTCGATAGTTTTCCTGAACCACTCAAGAAAAAATTGATCGCCTCGCATTATATTCTGGGAGGGCTGCTGACAAAGTTCTTCATAGAATATGCAGTGATGGAGTTGATTACGTAGCAAAAGCCAGCGCTGAACAAGTATTTGAGTCAACACGAAAATAACAAGCAGCGACATTCACTTCAGACAAGGACAACCCCATGACAGACCTCAAACCCTCGCAACCGGGGGCTGTCGACGCTATTGCCTACAACCGAGCCTCTTCGGCCGTGCAGCGAGCATTTACCTTGTTGCAGCAGCGCGTCTATCCCGAGCCGGATGCGCCTGAAGAAGCGCAGGTCGCACCGCTGCACGATCCTGTGTTCGACGCATTCTCGTTCTATATCGGCACGCACGACAGGGTGGTCAGCTATGCCGCCGTTGCCATGAAGACCATCGAGCATGCTGGCGACACCTTCGACATTGGCGGGCTCAGCTGCGTCATGACTGATCCCGACTATCAGGGGCAAGGCCTGGGGTTGAGGACAGTCGCCGCGGCCACCCGCTGCATGGAGCACAGCCATCTCGATATTGGCGTCTTCACCTGTGACCCACCCTTGGCGCGTTTCTATGCCCGGGCCGGTGGTTGGACGATTGCGCCGGATGTGGTCCTGACCGGCAACCGGCACGACGGGGCGTTGCGCAGCGACACGCTGGGTAAAGTCGTGCTGTTGCGGCTGTTTTCCGCGAAGGCCAGGGCGGCGGCGTCGGATTTTGCCAGCGGGGTCATCGACCTGGGCCTGCCAGACGGGCAGTTTTTATAGCGGCGGCGATGGTGGTGGGCTGGGAGTCTCGTGTACTCCATCCAGCGTATCAGCGACAGTGCCGACGCCATCGCGGGCAAGCCTCGCTCCTACCCGTTCTCTGAGCCCCGATGAACGCGGGGCTCCAGCCTTTTTCGGCTCGTCTGCTGGCGGGTCGGTGCTATCTGGGCCGGCCTCACGGGGGCCCCGTCTTTCTTGGATATCCCCTATCCGATTCGAGTACCTGGTGCTCTCAGCGTTGTCATCGCGAACAAACCCCACCCCCTGGTGAATGAAGCTTTTGTGACAAAAGTTCGGTAGCACTTAGCCAGTCCCGTCATGGATATGTGACGCGCTTGAGGGGGCCTTCTGGCCACTGTTCTGAGCCGAGGCGGGACGCCGGGAGTGAGGTTATGGGGACTATGGAACGCTACGCGAAAGTGGGCATGCAGGAGCTGGATCAGCGGCTGTCGAAGATCGTCGAAGCCGCGCGCAAGAAGCCGGTATCGGTCTATCGCTACGGTGCGCCGTGGGTCTGGATCGTTTCCCAGGATGACTGGCAGGGCGCCTTGAAGGAGGTGTCGAGCTATATCCCGCCGGGCCATTCGCTGGTGTTGCTGCGTCCGCAGATCGACGCCTTGCTCGACCAGCACCGCGACATTCTCCAGGGCCTGGATGCCGAGCCCGGCATGCTCATCGCCCCACGCACGGTGATGCACATCCTGCTGTTGCAGCTGCTGTATTCGGTGCCCGGCGAGCAGCAGTTGTACGAGCAACTCAATTACAACCTGCTGTTTCGCTGGTTCGTCGGCCTGGACCTGAACCAGAAGGTCTGGAGCCTCGGCGTGCTGAGCCGCGACATCGCCACGCTGTTGAACGATGCGCGGGCGGTGCTGCTGATCCAGAAAATCATCGGTGAAGTGTTCTGTGGCGCCTTGCTGCAAATGCCCGAGTTCTCGTTGAACTTCGCGCTGCTGCACAGCTGGCTGGCCAAGCACGCCACGACATCGACCTTGAGCAATTGAGGCGGCCAAACGCCGTACAGACGGCGACGGCGGTTTCGACGCGGTTCGACATTCTTGGAAATCTAGGGGGCGGTGTGGAGCATCTGTTCGATAGGGGGCGGCCGGGGCCGACCAGGCGCTGGCTGCCGGTGTGCGGCTGGCTGGCGCTGGTTGCGCTGAGCCAGCCGTTGCTGGCCGAGGAGGGCGGCCCGGTGGAAGGCGAACCGGCGCAAGGCGAAGCCGCACCCGCGCGGTTGGTGGATGTGAATGAGTACTTCGTGCGCGGCAACACCGTGCTCGATGCCCGGGCCATCGAAGAAGCGGTGTATCCCTTCCTCGGCCCGCAGAAAGCCCTGGGCGATATCGAGGGCGCCCGCGACGCGTTGCAGAAGGTCTACCAGGCCCGCGGTTACCAGTCGGTGTTCGTCGAGTTGCCGGAGCAGAAGGTCGAGGACGGCATCGTCTACCTGCAGGTCAGCGAGACCAAGGTCGGACGGGTGCGAGTGGTGGGGGCCAAGCATTATTCGCCGGTGGAAATCCGCGACGAGGTGCCGGCGCTGCAGGAAGGCCAGGTACCGGATTTCGCCAAGGTCCAGGGCCAGCTGGCGAGCCTGAACAAGACCCCCGGGCGCCAGGTCATGCCGCTGGTCCGCGAAGGCCAGCGCCCCGGCACCATGGACGTTGACCTGCAGGTGGAGGACCAGAACCCCTGGCAGGCCAGCATCGGCCTGAACAACGACTACAGCGCCGACACCAAGCACCTGCGGGCGGTCACTAGCCTGGGCTACAACAACCTCTGGCAGCTGGGCCACAGCATTTCCCTGACCTATTTCACCGCGCCCGAGGACCAGGACAACGCCAAGGTCTGGTCCGGTTCCTACACCGCGCCGCTCAATGAGCGCTGGAGCCTGCAGTTCGCCGGCTACCAGTCCGACAGCAACGTCGCCACCATCGGCGGCAGCAACGTGCTGGGCAAGGGCCATTCCTACGGCCTGTCGCTGATCTACAGCCTGCCGGCGAGCGGCGCCTGGGCCAATTCGTTCTCGGTCGGGGTGGATTTCAAGGACTTCGAGGAAGAGCTGAGCCTGGGCGGCGAAAGCGACAAGGTGCCGCTCAAGTACGCGCCGTTCACCTTCGCCTACAACGGCTTCCGCTACACCGAGACCTCCCAGCTAGGCCTGGGCCTGAGCCTGGTGGCCGGCACCCGCAGCCTGTTCGGCTACAGCAGCTCGGACGAGGACTTCGACTACAAGCGCTACCGCGCCAACCCCAGCTTCGCCGTGCTCAAGGGCGATGTGAATTACACCTACACCTTCGCCAACGATTGGCAGAGCGCATCCAAGGCCGCGTTCCAGCTGGCCTCGGGGCCGCTGGTGTCCAACGAGCAGTTCTCCGCCGGCGGCGCCACCTCGGTGCGCGGCTACCTGGCGGCCGAGCGCACCAGTGACGACGGCTACCTGTTTTCCCAGGAACTGCGCACGCCGTCCCTGGCCAAGTACCTGGGCGGTTATGTCAACGAATGGCGTTTTTACGCCTTCGCCGAAGGGGCCCAGATGTACCTGCGCGACGAGCTTCCAGACCAGGAGGCCGACTACAGCCTGGCCAGCGTCGGCCTGGGCACCCGCGCCAGCTTGAGCAAATGGCTTTCCGGCAGCCTGGACTGGGGTTACCCGCTGCTTGATGGACCGAACACCCAGAAACAGGACTCGCGCGTGCACTTCAGTGTGCAGGCGACGTTTTGATCTTTCACGGAGTAACTTTCATGCAGCGCTTACTGATTTCCCTGTTGATCTGCCTGGGCTTCGTGCTCCCGGCGACGGCCCAGGCGTGGTGGCAGGACGACTGGCACTACCGCAAGCAGATCTCCATCGACACCACGCCGCAAGGCGCGGCCATCAATCAGGCCCTGGGCCGCACCGCGCTGCTGGTGCGCCTGCACACCGGCAACTTCAGCTTCGACGGGGTCAAGGAAGACGGCTCCGACCTGCGTTTCGTCAGCGCCGATGACAAGACCGTATTCAACCACCAGATCGAAAGCTTCGACCCGCTGATGGGCATGGCCCTGGTCTGGGTCGATGTGCCGAACGTGGAGGGCGGCCAGCGCCAGGACATCTGGATGTACTACGGCAACCAGAAGGCCTCGGCCAGCGCCAACGGCCAGCTGACCTTCGACCCGAACTACATCGCCCTCTATCACTTCGACGGCGCCAACGGTACCCCGGCCAGGGACACCACGGCCTACGGCAACCACGCGCAGAACGCCACTGGCGCGAGCATCGACGGGGTCATCGGCCGGGCCTTGCAGTTCAACGGCCAGCCGCTGCTATTGCCGGCCAGCCCGTCGCTGCAACACAGTGCCGAGGGTGCCTTTACCTTCAGCGCCTGGCTGCGCCTGGACCAGGCCAGCGGCGAGCAACTGTTGCTGGCCCGGCGTGAAGGGGCGAGCAGCCTGCTGATCGGGGTCAACCAGGGGGTGCCTTTTGTCGAGGTCGACGGCCAGCGCGCGGTGTCGACCCAGCCGCTCAATCCCGGGCAGTGGCAGCACCTGGCCCTGACCGCTCAGGGCAGCCAGCTGGCGCTGTGGGTCAATGGCCGCGAAAGCGCCCGCCTGGCGGTGGCGCTGCCGGCGTTCAATTCGCCGCTGGCCATCGGCGCCGACCTGCCGCCGGTAGCGGGGGCCGAGGCCGCTACCGAGGCCAGTGCGTTCCTGCCGTTCAACGGCGCCATCGACGAGCTGCGCCTGTCCAAGGTGGCCCGTCCCGCCGGCCTGCTGCTGGCCGATGCCGCGGCCCAGGGCGCCGAGTCGAAGCTGGTGGTGTACGGCGTCGATGAAGAACAGTCGGGCTTCGGTTTCGGCAGCCTGGGCTTCTTGCTCAAGGCGGTGCCGGTGGACGCCTGGGTGATCATCGCGGTGCTGGTGCTGATGATGTTCCAGTCGTGGATCATCATGATCCGCAAGAACCGCATGGTCGGCCGCGTCAGCAGTGCCAACCAGCTGTTCCGCGAGCAGTTCGCCCGGGTCGGCACTCGCCTGGAAATGTTCGCCGACGACCGCGAACTGGCCCAGCGCCTGGAGCATTCCTCGCTGTGGCGCCTGTACCAGGTGGCGGTCCAGGAGATCCGCACCCGTCGCGAGCAGGGCGCCGATACCTCGTCGGTCTCGGCGGCGACCATCGAAGCCATCCGCTGCTCCATGGACGGTGTGCGTACCCGCGAGAACCAGCAGCTCAGCTCCAAGCTCTCGACCCTGTCCAACGCCATTGCCGGCGGGCCCTACATCGGCCTGCTGGGCACGGTGCTGGGGATCATGGTGGTGTTCCTCGGCACGGCCATGGCCGGCGACGTGAACATCAACGCGATCGCCCCGGGCATGGCCGCGGCCTTGCTGGCCACCGCCATGGGCCTGTTCGTCGCGATCCCGGCGCTGTTCGGCTACAACCGGCTGATTACCCGCAACAAGGAAGTCAGCGCCGACATGCGGGTGTTCGTCGACGAGTTCATCACCCGCCTGGCCGAGCTGCATGGCGCCGGCCAGTCCAGTGAAGCCGCGCCGGCGCGTGGGCATAACGCCAACGCCAGCGTACCGGCCTGAGGAGAAACGTCATGGCTTCTGTGAACGCCTCCCACGACGACGATGACGACGCGGCAGTCGACAGCATCAACATCACGCCCCTGGTGGACGTGCTGATGGTGGTGCTGGTGATGTTCATCCTCACCGCCACCGCCCAGGTCTCCGGGATCCAGATCAACCTGCCCAAGGCCAGCGCCTCGGTGTCGCTGTCCGAGGCCAAGACCAAGGCGATCTCGGTCAACGACGGCGGCCAGGTGTTCCTCGACGCCTACCCGGTGACCTTGCCCGAGCTGGAAGAACGCCTGCGCATGGAAAAGGCCCTGAACCCGGACTTCCCGGTGATCGTGCGCGGCGACGCCACGGTGCAGTACCAGAAGGTCATCGAGGTCCTGGACCTGCTGCGCCGGCTGGAGCTGTCCCAGGTCGGGCTGGTCACCGGCAAACCGAGCCAGGGCTGAGCCATGACCGCACAACAACCGATCCAGCTGCCGCCCGTGAAGAACCGCACGGCGCCGCGCCTGCTCAAGTGGGGCGTGGGCCTGCTGCTGGGGGCCGGCGCTGCCTGGCTGCTCTGGCAGTGGGCCAACGACATGAGCGGGGTGCGCCGCGAGGCGCCCAAGGTGCCGACCATCATCCCGTTGCCGCCACCACCGCCACCGCCGCCGGAAAAACCCAAGGAGCCGGAGCCGCCGGTCGAGGAGAAGGTGCCCGAACCGGAACCGACCCCGGAGCCGGAACAGGTCAAGCCCGAGGAAGAGGCGCCGCCGTCGCCGGTGGACGATCTGGCTAACCCGATGCAGATGGATGGCGATGCCCAGGCCGGCAGCGACGCCTTCAACATCGGCGCCGGCAAGGGTGGCGGCATGGCCGGTTCCGGCGGTGGGCGCCTGGGCAACGGCACCTACAGCCAGTTCCTGGCCTTCACCTTCCAGCGCGTGCTGCGGGAAAACCCGGACCTGCGCAACCAGGCCTTTTCGCTGCAAACCGACGTCTGGCTGAGCGCCGTCGGCGAGATCACCCGGGTCGAGCTGGTCAAGTCCAGCGGCAACCCGCAAATCGACACCCTGGTGCTGGCCGCCTTGCGCGGCGCACCGCACCTGACGGAACGGCCGCCGGCCTCCCTGACCTTGCCTGTACGCCTGTCCCTGCAGGGGCGGCGTCCGGGTTAACCGAACGACTGATGCAAGTTTTGCCAAAAGGAGCTGTGTGCAAATGATTTCCAACGTGAATCGATTGTCCCTGGCGATCGGCATGGTCATCGCGACCCTGGTGGGACCGGTAGCGGCCGCGCCTGCTGCGCCCTCGGAAAACGCCACGATCAATCTGATCCGTTTGCTGGTGCAGCAGGGCGTGCTGAAACAGGAGCAGGCCGACGGCCTGATCGCCCAGGCCGAGCGCGAAGCGCAGCAGGCGCGCCAGGCCAACACCGCGGTGGCGGCAGGGCCGGCGGCGACGCCGGGGGATGTGCGGGTGCAATACGTGCCGGCGATCGTCCGCGACCAGATCCGCGACCAGGTCAAGGCCGAGGTCATGGCCACCGCCAAGCAGGAAAACTGGGCCCAGCCCAACACCTTCCCGGACTGGGTATCGCGCATCAGCTTCGACGGCGACATTCGCCTGCGCGACGAGTCGCGCTACTACTCGGGCAGCAACAGCAACGAGATCGTCGACTTCGCCAAGCTCAATGACAAGGGCCCATACGACGTCAACCCCAACAGCAGCTCCAACCTACCGCCCTTGCTCAACACCCGCGAGGACCGCGAGAACCTGTTCCGCCTGCGCGCCCGGCTGGGCATGAAGGCGCAGGTCGCCGAGGACTGGACCGCCGGCATCCGCATCGGCACCGGCTCGGACAACAACCCGGTGTCCACCACCCAGACCCTGGGCGGCGGGTTCGGCAAGAAGGACATCTGGCTCGACCAGGGCTACCTGACCTGGAAGGCCACCGACGAGCTGACCCTGACTGGCGGGCGGATCGCCAACCCGTTCTTCTCCACCGACCTGCTGTATTCCAACGACCTGAATTTCGACGGCGTGGCGGCGATCTTCAACCACAAGCTCAATCGCGACTGGGGCCTGTTCGGTACGGTCGGCGCGTTCCCGGTGGAGTACACCAACGACACCTCCACCAGCAACGGCTTCGACAAGGAAGAGAGCGACAACAAGTGGCTGTACGGCGCGCAGATCGGCGCCAACTGGGCAATCAACAGCAACCACCGGCTCAAGGGCGCATTGGCCTACTACCGCTTCGACGACATCGAGGGCCAGCGCTCCAGTGCCTGCGAACCCTGGGCCGGGGCGCCGGGCTGCGACAGCGACGGCAGCCGCGTGGCCTTCATGCAGAAGGGCAACAGCGTGTTCCTGCTGCGCGACATCACGCCCAACCCGCTCAACCCGGCCGCCACCGCGCAGCCGCAGTTCGTCGGCCTGGCCTCGGAGTTCAACCTGCTGGACCTGAACCTGGTGTGGGACGCCGACCTGCCGGAGAACTTCAAGCTGCGCAGCCAGGCCAACTACATCCACAACCTGGGCTACGACGAAGGCGAGATGCGCAAGCGCTCCGCAGGCCAGATCGTCAACAACCTGGACAGCAACGGCGAGCTGGAAAGCGGCGCCAACGCCTGGATGGTGCAGTTCACCCTGGGCAACAGCCTGGAGCTGGCCAAGCAGGGCGACTGGAACCTGTTCGCCGGCTACAAGTACATCCAGCCCGATGCGCTGCCTGACGGCTTCAACGACTCCTCGTTCCACCTCGGCGGCACCAACGCCAAGGGTTACTTCCTCGGCGGCAACTACGGCCTGGCCAAGAACGTCTTCGCCACCGGCCGCTGGCTGAGCTCCGAGGCGGTGTACGGCGCGCCGTTCGACATCGATGTCTTGCAGCTTGAAATCAACACGCGCTTCTAGGGCGCAAGGGGCATTGTCATGACCAGTCTTGCTATGAACAGCACGGCGATGAACACGCGAGCCAGGGCAGGGCGCTGCCTGTTGTTGAGGCGCGGCCTGTTGTTGACGCTGGGCGTGCTGCTGGCCAGCGGGGCCAGCGCCGAAGGCATGGAGGAGCGCCTGCGCACCCAGTTGCGCAGCACCACCCAGCAGTTGCAGGCCCTGCAGAGCGAACAGGCCCAGGCCAGCGCCGCCCGCGTCGCCGCCGAGAACCAGGCCAGGCAGGCGCAGGCGCAGATCAAGCAACTGACCGCCGACCTGGCCAAGGCCCGCGGCGTCGCCGAGCAACTGGCCGGCCAGCAGCAGAACCTGCACAGCCAGGCCCAGGCGCAGATGGCCGCCAGCAGCGAGCAGATCGGCAAGTTCAAGAAGGCCTATGACGAGTTGCTGGTCATGGCCCGGGCCAAAGAGGCCGAGCGGGCCCGGCTCCAGGCGCAATTGAGCGAACGTGACACACAAGTGCAGCAATGTTCGGTCAAGAATCAGCAGATGTATGGCGTGGCCAAACAGATTCTCGCGGCCTACGAAAAGATCGACGTGGCCGAGGTGATGAAAATCCGCCAGCCCTTCGCCGGCGGCGCCCGGGTCAAGTTCGAGGAACTGGCCCAGGGCTTTGGCGACGACCTGTACAAGACCCAGTTCGATGCCCCCCAGGCAGCGAGCACCCACTGAATATCAGGGAAGAATCGAGCATGACTGAACAATCGCAACTGATCGCCAGCGTTACCCCGCAGAGCCTCACCGAACTGCTGCAAGGCGCCGGCTACCGGGTCAACCAGACCGACCAGAACGGCATCGTGCAACTGCTCAGCGCCAGCCAGGGCATCGGCTACGCCGTGCGCTTCGGCAACGCGGCGGGTGCTGAACCGGGCCGCTATGTGGACTTCACCTTCAGCTGCGCGCTGCGGGTCCAGGGCGAGTTGCCGGCGGGCCTGGCCGAGCTGTGGAACGCCTCGCGACGCTTTGCCCGGCTCTCGGTGCAGGGCGAGTTCCTGGTGATGGAAATGGACGTGGTGGTGGCCGGGGTCAGCCACGATCACCTGCGCAGCCAACTGGAACTCTGGGACCGGCTGTTGCAGGAATTCATCGTCTACCTGCGCGACTACAGCCAGCACGCCGCGCGCCTGCAGGCCCAGGCCGATGCGCCCGAAGCAGCGCCTGAAACAACGCCCGAGGCCGCCGAGGTGCCTGCGCAGTGAAGAAGCCAAGCCTGATGGTCGGTGTCGGAGCCCTGGCCCTGGTGGCGCTGGCGGTGTGGCTGGGCGTGCGCCCGGGCAGCGACCCGGTGGCGGCGCAACAGCCCAGGCTGATGGCCGCCAGCCCGGTCGACGACGGCCCGGCGGTGGCGCGTCTGGGTAACCAGCGGGTGGCACCGGAAGAACTCAAGGCGCTGTTCGCGGCGTTGCCCGAGCCGTCCCGCGAGCAGCTGCGGGGCAATCGTCCGGCCCTGGAAAGCTGGATTCGCACCCGCCTGGCGGAAAAGGCTGTGCTCGAACAGGCCGATGCCCAGGGCTGGCGCCAGCGTCCGGACGTGGCCTTGCAGACCCGGGTGGCCACCGAGCAGATCGTCTTTCGTGACTACCTGCGTTCGGTCAGCCAGGTGCCGGCCGGTTACCCGAGCGAGGCCGAGTTGCAGCAGGCCTACGACGCGGGCAAGGCGCAGTGGCAGACCCCGGCCTTGTACCGGGTCAGCCAGATCTTCCTCGCGGTGAGTGACCCGCAGGCGCTGGAAGCAACGCGCAAGCAGGCCCAGGAACTGAGCAAGAAGGCCCAGGCCGCCCCCGGCGACTTCGCCGCCCTGGCCAGCCAGTATTCCCAGGAGCCCGACAGCGCCCGGCGCGGCGGCGACTCGGGTTTACAGCCGTTGCAGCAGTTGGTACCCGAGGTCCGCGGCGCGGTGGCGCGCCTGAAGGTCGGCGCGGTGTCCGATGCGGTGCAGAGCGCGGCAGGTTTTCACGTGCTCAAGCTCACCGAGCAACAACCGGCCCGCACCGCGACCCTGGACGAGTTGCGCGAACGCCTGACCCAGGCCCTGCGAGCGCAGCGCCAGGAGCAGATCGCCAAGGCCTACCTGGAAGGCATGCTCGACACCGCGACCCTGAGTATCGACGGCGCGCAGTTGAACAAGGTGCTGGAGGAAAAACTGTAAGTAGGGCGGTGTGGCCGATATCGCTATCGCGAGCAATCGAGCGTCGACCGGCTGCTCCTACACAAGCAACGCAATCCCCCTGTAGGAGCGAAGCTTGCTCGCGATGGACGGCAACGCCGTCCGACCCGCTATGAACAACGTGCAATGGATGCCATCACCCACACGACAGGGAGTCACCCATGTCCTTTCTGGAACCCGCCCCGATCTCGGGCATCACACCCTACATCGCTCCGGCCGAACCCCGGGAAGCCTGGCTGGCCCTGGCCGCCGGAATCGAGCCGGAGCTGGCCCAGTATTTCCTGGTCACCGCCCGTTGCGGCTGCTTCATGCAGGCGGCGCGCAGCCTGAACATCAAGTCGACGCTGCTGCGCAAACAGCTGGCGCACCTGGAGGCACAGTTGCGTCGCTCCTTGTTCAGCTTCCAGGGCAGCGCCCTGAGCCTCAGCCGCGAAGGCCAGCAACTCAAGGCGCAACTGATCGCCCTGGCTCACGAACGCACGCTGCCGGTGCTCGAGCAGCCGCTGCTGCGCCTGGCGGTGGCCGAGTCGATCCTGCATGACATCCTCGGTCGCGACCTGATTTCCCTGTTGCGGCGCAACGCCAGCGTGCGCCTGGAGATCATCTCCATCGACAGCGAGCTGTCGCTGCGGGCCCTCAGCGCCGACGTGGTGGTGTGGCTGGGCGGGGTGGATTCGCCGGCACCGGGGCCGAGTTTCGTCACCAGTCCGCCGCAGCCGCTGGTGCGCCTGGACTACCTGCCGCATATCGCCAAGCGTTACTCGCGGGTCGCCGCGCGCCCCGACAGCCTCGACGACCTGGCCGACTACATGCTGGTGCAGTGGCAGCAGGACCGCCAGGTCGAGCCGCTGCGACCGTGGAACCAGTTGGTGGAGCAGCGCCTGGCGGGGGTAGTGCAGGTGCATTCCTACGCGCTGATGCTGGAGATGATTCGCTGCAGCGCCTGCATCGGCCTGCTGCCCCATTACATGAGCCGCTTCGACCGCGGCCTGACAGCACTGCCCGGGCTGTTCGACGAGGCCATGCCGCGTCAGGTATGGATGGCGGTGAATGCCGAAGTGGAGCACGACGCCGAGGTGCGGATGCTGGTGGAGCTGATCCTGCACACCTTCAATGAGCGCAGCGAATGGTTTGAATAGCCGCCGGCACGCTGCTGCTTCGCCCTGCTTCTGTAGGAGCGAAGCTTGCTCGCGAAACAATCTCAAGGACGGCGCAAGACCTACTGGCCTAATCGCCAGCAAGCTGGCTCCTGCAGGAGGGCGGTTGTACCGGAGAAGGCGCCTGCAACACGCTCCCTCTCGCCACCCGTGCCACTGGCGCTCTACACTCGACAGCCCTACTGCATAAACCAAGGAAGACTTTATGCCCGCCGAGACCCCCACCATCGTCATCGAACGTTTCAGCGAAGCCCATGTGCAGGGTATCACCGCGCTGTACAACGACCCTGCGGTCGCCTGTCAGACCCTGCAAATGCCGTTTCAACCTTCCGAGGTCTGGCGTAATCGCCTGGCGCCGAACAACGAACGGCTGGTATCGCTGGTGGCGCTGCACCAGGGCGCGGTGATCGGCAGTTGCAGCATCGAGCAGTACTCGCGTATCCGCCGCGCCCACTGCGGCGGTGTCGGCATGGGCGTGGCGGTGGAATGGCAGGGCCAGGGCGTCGGCAGCCGCTTGTTGGCGGCGGTGCTGGACGTGGCGGACAACTGGATGAACCTGCATCGGGTAGAACTGACGGTGTTCGCCGACAACGAAGCCGCCCTGGGCCTGTACCGCAAGTTCGGCTTCGAGCGCGAAGGTCTGCTGCGTGATTACGCGGTGCGCGACGGCCAGTACGTCGACGTCCTGAGCATGGCGCGCCTGCGCCGCACGCCCCAGGCCTGATTCGCCAGGTTTGCGGCGGCCAATGATCCACGATCTGGCGCTACGCCCCTCTATCCAAGGCAAACGCCACCGCTGCCCGCGCATGCAGCACGGTGGTGTCCAGCAGCGGCAGGGGGCTGTGTTCCGGTTTGAGCAGCAGGCCGATCTCGGTGCAGCCGAGGATGATGGCCTGGGCGCCGCGCTCCATCAGGGCCCGGATCACTTGCTGGTAGCGCTGGCGCGAGCTGTCGCTGATGACGCCCACGCACAACTCGTCGTAGATGATCCGGTGCACGGCCTGGCGGTCCACTGCGTCCGGCACCAGCACCTTGAGGCCGCGATCGACCAGGCGCTGCTTGAGAAAATCCTGTTCCATGGTGAAGGCCGTGCCCAGCAGGCCCACGCTGAGGGTTCCAGCCTCGAGCGCGGCTTCGGCGGTCGGGTCGGCGATGTGCAGGAAGGGCACCGACAGCACGGCCTGAATCTGCTCGGCGACCTTGTGCATGGTGTTGGTACAGAGCACCACGCACTCGGCGCCACCGGCCTCCAGGCGGCGCGCCGCATCCACCAGGATCTCTGCCGCGAGGTCCCAGCGCCCGGCGTGCTGGGCCTGTTCGACAGGCCCGAAGTCGACGCTGTACATTAGCAGCCGCGCCGAACGCAGCGGGCCGAGACGGTCCCGTACCTGCTGGTTGATAAGGCGGTAATACTCGGCGCTGGACTCCCAGCTCATGCCGCCGATAAGGCCGATGGTGCGCATACACAGCTCCTGTTGCTGACCAACCTGAATGCCGAGAGTGTCCCGTGGCACAGCCCCGCGATCTATCAAGAAATTTCATATGCCCGGCGCACTGAGCGACAAGGCCCAGGGTTACGAGTTGCCGCGTCGCGAACTGTTGGGCGGCACGCTCGACCTGCAATTGCTGCCGCGCGCGGCCTACAGTGCGCGCGATCCGTTGCAGTGGCAAAGCCTCGGCGTGAGCCTGGAGCGCCAGCGGGGCGTGCATGCCATCGGCAGCGACCGGCGCGAGGATTTCGACAGCTGGCCGGGAACCCTGGCCTTGACCCCGGCCGGGGTCGAGGTGTTTTCCGAGTCGCCCCACGGCGGTGAATACCTGCTGCTGCGCTGGCTGGCCGAACCACAGGGCCTGGATATCGCCAGCGGTTCGCGGCGCCTGCAACTGCCAGGACATGCAAAGGCCCTGGCGCTGGGACGGCAGGCGCGGCGGCTGTTGCTGGACCCCAACCAGGATCAGTTGGCCCTGGAACAATGCGCTTTGCAGTTCGCCGGCCTGGCCGTCCTCGACAAACCACCGACCAAAGCTGTCAGGCGCACCGAGTTCAGCCGGGTGCTGACGCTGATCGACCAGCAGTTCGCCGAGCCCCTGTCACTCTCTGAACTGGCGGCCTGCAGCGGGCGCAACGAACTGCGGTTCCTGCGCGACTTCACTCGCGCCATCGGCATGACGCCCCATGCCTGGCTGGTCGAAGTGCGGGTCCAGGCGGCGCGCCGGCTGATCGAGCACAGCGACCTGTCGCTCGCCGCCATCGCCCTGGAAACCGGCTTCGCCCACCAGTCCCATATGGGCAGCGCCTTTCGCAAGATCCTCGGCCTGACCCCCAGCCAGTACCGCGCCCTCCGCGGCGGACGAGGCTGAGGGCGAGCGCGCGTTCACCGTTCGGCAGCCGTGCCGCCAGGGTTCGACTTTTAGTCATACGACGCGGGCGTGCATCTGCCATGATCGAGTTCCGCAATCGCGGTTCCTCGAAGAGGCATGAACATGGACGACGTACAGCAACTGGGCGAGATGCTTCGCCGCTACGCCGAAAGCGAAGCCCACAAGAAACAGCTGTTCGAAAGCCAGTCGGTGGTCTGGACGAACCGTATCACTGAGCTGTTCGACCATATCCAGCAGTGGCTGGCGCCAGTGCTGATGCCGGACCTGCTGGCCTTGACTCGCGAACCCTACGTGGCCTTCAGCCCCAGCGTCCCGGTGGAAACCTCGACCTTCAAGACCGAGAAACTGACCATCGTCATCGCCGGCAAACCGGTGGAGTTCGTGCCCGATGTGATGGGCGCCGCCGGGCAGATTTCCCTGGCGGTGATGGGCCTGACCGCCGCGCGTTACGGCAGCGTGTCCCTGGTGGGCCTGCCCGACGGCAGCTGGCAATGGCGCAAGGCCAATGGCCTGAAGGAACCCGACGTCTTTACCTTCGACGGCAACTTCCTGGCGTCGCAGCTGCAGGTGCTGATTCCCCGGGAGCGTGGGTGAGGTCAGGGATCAGGGCTGCGGAGCTGGCAGCACCTTGAGTTGATAGATCCTCTGCGCTTTCTGCCCTGGGCATTGAGTCCCGTAGCTACTGGCATACGCGTTGATGGTATAGGTGCCCGGCGTCAGCGGTTTGCCAGTGATCAGCGCGTAATGGGTTCTTTTCTGGTAACTCAGCTCCAACCCCTCGGGCAACGGGTAGTCGGGGTGGATATAAAAACCGGTCAGCGGCGTATCGGCGCCCACCACCTCCAGCTTGACGCTGAACGGCTGGCCGGCGACGGCACTGGGCAGTGTCTCTGGCTGCATTGTGAGATCCGGACGGGTATAGCAGCCGGGAACAAATCCCAGCCCACAACCGCTGAGCATGAGTGAAAGAGCAATAGCGGAAATCAGTGCGCGCTTCATGGGAGTTTCCTGGGAGCCGTTCAAGGGATCTTGCTGAACACAAGGCCGCCGTATATGTATTTGAGAATGGTCTGCAGGGTCGATCCCGCTGGGATCTGATGCAACAACTCACCCCAGGAAAAGATCCTCGAGGAACTGATGGTGTCACTCGGTGCAGTGGCCGGGGTGATGGGGCCGGATAAGGTTTTTGCCGGTTGCTCCCAGGTAACCCAGTGGTTTTTCATTTGCCCTGCATTGGCTGCCAGCATCCCCGCGCCGATAAGGGTCGCGACATGAGTACCGGGGCGAATGTACTGGAACAGTTCGCTCAACTGATTCTGGTTTATATGGGACGAGAACTGGGTGTTGTCGAAAAGGATCTCGGCTCCTGCTTGCTTGAACCATTTTCTGAGCCCCGCGGGCAGGGTGATCCCAGAGAACATGTCATCTGGTTCGTCATAGGCGAACAATATGTTTTCACTGTCACGCAAGCTGGCCAGGGTGATCCAGTCGATAGCCCAGATGCGGTCACCTTCTGCACCGTGACTGAAGTTTTTTGGATTGCAGGCGCCGTGGCTCGGCTTGATGTGCAACTGCCCGATGGTCGTTTCACCGGTTTCCCAGAGCTCGGTGATGGCTTTTGCGTACAGATCGGGGCGATCCATCAACAAGGCATAGAAGAAGGTGGCCGGACCGCAGAGGCTGGTCTCTTTCTGGTCGGGGTAGGCGCTGATCGGATGAAAGCGTTTCAGGCTGCCACCCTGCGCCTTGGCTAGACGAGCCTCGATCTGCTCGTGAATCTTGCTCTTCTCGAACGGATCTCGCGGGGTGCCAATGGGGTTCGCCGGATCGTTGAAGACCCGCTCTTTTATCGGTGCTGCCTGAAAGTCGTCGAGAATTTTTGCTGCTGCCACCAGCGGATTGCTGACGGCGGCCGGGATGGTCGGGGCCAGCGCTGCTACAGCTGGTGCGCCAGTCAGCGCTGCGGCCTGCGGGGCAGAAGGCGCGGGAGGCAGCAGGGCGGCCACGACGGCAGCTGTGTTCGGCATCGCCGATACCGCGCTGACGGGGGCCGCTGTAACGGTGTCGCCAATGATCACACTGCCCGAACCACCGACGATAATGCTGCCATGGTCACCGGTACTGCTCTGTACCGCGGCATTGCGGCCATTGATGAAGACGGTTGCCGACACCCCACCGACGATCGCCGCACCGCAGGCGCTCTGGTCGTTGTGCCGGGCCGCGGCCAGGCCGTCGAAAAGAACATCGGGGGAGCCGCTGACGATGGGGTTGGTGCCGTGGCCCGGCATCGGGCAGGAAGTCGGGTCGGTTACCCGCGCTGCTGGTTTTCCGCTCATTCTAGAAACGTCCGTGTTTGTTCAGCGGCGAAGACTAAGCGAAACACCCGCCGTTGGCCAATCGGGCTCCGTTGCAGTTACAGCGGCGGTCAGGCTGCGAGGCGGGGTCAGATCTCTACATTGCCCCAGCCCGGCCGGGCTTCGGTCGGTTCCGGCGCCACGGCCTCGATCTTCTTGCCGGTGGCCAGTTCCACCCGGCGCGCCACGTCCGGGTCGTCGGCGAAGGGGATCAGGCTGGCGTCGTCGAGGCTCTTGGCCGATTGATGACGTAGACAGTAGCCGATGCTGAGGTAGAGAAAGGTCACGCCGAGCAGGTCAAGGGCGAATTCGATCATCGGAGGGCTCGCTGTGCTGCAGGAGAGGGATGAACGACGCGGGCCGGGTGTGGCCCGCGTCGGGCTCTTGGGCGATCAGGCGATCTGGGCGTCGCTGAGGGCCAGGCGCGGGTCGGCCACGCGCACGGTGCGCCAGGTGTTGTAGGCCATCAGCAGCATGCCGCTGAGGAAGAACACGCCCCCGGCGAAGCGCACGATGAAACCCGGGTGGCTGGCCTGCAGGGCTTCGACGAAGGAGTAGGTGAGGGTGCCGTCGTCGTTGACCGCGCGCCACATCAGGCCCTGGGTGATGCCGTTGACCCACATCGAGGCGATGTAGAGCACGGTGCCGATGGTGGCGAGCCAGAAGTGCAGGTTGATCAGCGGGATGCTGTGCATCTGCTCACGGCCGAAGACCTTGGGCACCATGTGGTAGATGGCGCCGAAGGTGATCATCGCCACCCAGCCCAGGGCGCCGGCGTGGACGTGGCCGATGGTCCAGTCGGTGTAGTGGGACAGGGCGTTGACCGTCTTGATCGCCATCATCGGCCCCTCGAAGGTCGACATGCCGTAGAAGGCCAGGGACAGCACCAGGAAGCGCAGGATCGGGTCGGTGCGCAATTTATGCCAGGCGCCCGAGAGGGTCATCATGCCGTTGATCATGCCGCCCCAGCTCGGTGCCAGGAGGATCAGCGACATGGCCATGCCCAGCGATTGCGCCCAGTCCGGCAGGGCGGTGTAGTGCAGGTGGTGCGGGCCGGCCCAGATGTACAGGGTGATCAGCGCCCAGAAGTGCACGATGGACAGGCGATAGGAATACACCGGGCGCCCGACCTGCTTGGGCACGAAGTAATACATCATCCCCAGGAAACCGGTGGTGAGGAAGAAGCCCACGGCGTTGTGGCCGTACCACCACTGGACCATGGCGTCGGTGGCGCCGGAGTACACCGGGTAGGACTTGAACCAGTCCACCGGGATCGACAGGTGATTGACCACGTGCAGCATGGCGATCACCAGGATAAAGGCGCCGAAGAACCAGTTGCCGACGTAGATGTGCTTGGTCTTGCGCTGCACCACGGTGGTGAAGAACACGATGCCGTAGACCACCCAGACCACGGCCATCCACACCGCGCCGGAGAATTCGATTTCCGCGTATTCCTTGGTGGTGGTGTAGCCCAGCGGCAGGGTGACCAGCATGATCAGGATCACCGACTGCCAGCCCCAGAAAGTGAAGGCGGCGAGCTTGTCGGAATACAGCCGCACCTGGCAGGTGCGCTGCACCGCGTAGTAACTGGCGGCGAACTGGGCGCTGCCGGCGAAGCCGAAGATCACCAGGCTGGTGTGCAGCGGGCGCAGGCGGCCGAAGCTGGTCCAGGGCAGGTCGAGGTTCATTTGCGGCCATACCAGCTGGGAGGCGATCCACACCCCCATGGCCATGCCGATCACGCCCCAGGCCACGGTGGCGATGACGAATTGGCGCACCACCTTGTAGTTGTAGGCCGGTTCCATTGTTGCTGTGCTCATGGTCAATGCTTCCACGGTTGCAAAGGCTTGCCAGGCCACCCGGCCTGGCATGCCATGCACTGTAGAAAGCAGCGGCGAAACAAAACAGGCTCAGAAAAAAACCATTAATACGGATCAGATTTGCCCGCCTGCCGGTGCAGGTCCGGGGCCGGCTGATACGGTTTTTTAGTTTTTACCTGAATCTGTAACGCTCTGAGCCGTAAGGGCATAGTCACCGCCACACCAAAAACCCCGGATCACCCCTGGAATGCCATAACCACCGTGGCTCTGTAGCCCTGTAGCCGCTGCCGAGCGCAGCGAGGCTGCGATCGGCTGCAAAGCAGCCGCAAAGACCGACACATGTGTTCTATCAGCCAGACCGCATCGTCCGGATTGCGAACGCTACGCGCTCGGCAGCGGCTACAGGATTACAGCGGCTTCAGCGCCAGGGGCGGGATCGGGGTCAGTACTGATGAGGCCGTGACATGTATCACTATGACGAGTACGACCGGGCCCTGGTCTTTGAACGGGTGGCGCAGTTTCGCGATCAGGTCGAACGCTTCATGGCTGGCGAGCTGAGCGAAGAAGAGTTCCTGCCGCTGCGCCTGCAGAACGGCCTGTACATGCAGAAACACGCCTACATGCTGCGGGTGGCCATCCCTTACGGCACCCTCAGTGCGCGGCAGATGCGCACCCTGGCCAGCATCGCCCGCGACTACGATCGCGGCTACGGCCACTTCACCACCCGGCAGAACATGCAGTTCAACTGGATCGAGCTGGCCCAGGTGCCGGACATCCTCGAACGCCTGGCCGGTGTCGAGATGCACGCAATCCAGACCTCCGGCAACTGCGTGCGCAACATCACCACCGAAGCCTTCGCCGGGGTGGCCGCCGACGAGCTGATGGACCCGCGGCCCCTGGCGGAGATCCTGCGCCAGTGGTCGACCATCAACCCGGAATTCCTGTTCCTGCCGCGCAAGTTCAAGATCGCCATCTGCTCGGCCCGCGAGGACCGGGCGGCGATCATGATGCATGACATCGGCCTGTACCTGTACCGCGACTGGCGCGGGCAGATGCTGCTGCGGGTGATGGTCGGCGGCGGCCTGGGGCGCACGCCGATCCTCAGCCAGCAGATCCGCGACGGCCTGCCGTGGCAGCACCTGCTGTCCTATGTCGAGGCGGTGCTGCGGGTCTATAACCGCCACGGCCGGCGCGACAACAAGTACAAGGCGCGGATCAAGATCCTGGTCAAGGCCCTGGGCATCGAGGCCTTCGCCAAGGAAGTGGAGGAGGAGTGGCAGCACCTCAAGGACGGCCCGGCGCAGTTGACCGAGGCCGAATACCAGCGGGTCGCCAGTGCCTTTATCCCGCCGCTCTACGAGCGCCAGCCAGCCACCGATCTCGACTACGGCAGCCGCCTGGCCGAGGAGCCGGCTTTCGAACGCTGGGTGGCGCACAACGTCAAGCCGCACAAGGTGCCGGGCTACGCCAGCGTGGTGCTGTCGACCAAACCCGGCAGCACCTCGCCGCCCGGAGACGTGACGGCGGCGCAGATGGAGGCGGTGGCCGAGTGGTCCGAGGCCTTCGGCTTTGGCGAGATCCGTATCGCCCACGAACAGAACATCGTCCTGCCGGACGTGCCCAAGGCCGCGCTGCATGAACTGTGGCGGCTAGCGAGCGAGCAGGGCCTGGGCTGCGCCAACGTCGGCTTGCTGACCGACATCATCGCCTGTCCCGGCGGCGACTTCTGCGCCCTGGCCAACGCCAAGTCGATCCCCATCGCCCAGGCGATCCAGGCGCGCTTCGATGATCTGGATTACCTGCACGACCTGGGTGACATCAGCCTGAACATCTCCGGCTGCATGAACGCCTGCGGCCATCACCACATCGGCAATATCGGCATCCTCGGCGTCGATAAGAACGGCAGCGAGTGGTACCAGATCACCCTCGGCGGCGCCCAGGGCAAGCACAGCGCGCTGGGCAAGGTCATAGGCCCGTCGTTCAGCGCCGAGGAAGTGCCCGGGGTGATCGAACGCATCATCGCCACCTTCGTGCGTTACCGGGAAAGCGAGGAGCTGTTCGTCGATACCGTGCAACGCATCGGCCTGGAGCCGTTCAAGGAGCGGGTCTATCCGAAAGTGCTGGAGGCACAGCCATGAGCCAGCACTGCGACCGGGCAACAGAAAGCACAGCCGTGAGCGAGGAATTACAGCCGTGAGCGAGAGACTAAAACCATGAACAATCTGTTGCGCTTGCAGGATGGCCAGGCCGGGCGGGTCGAGGACGATCCCTGGAACCTGGTGCGCGAGGTGGACGGCCCGCTGCCCGAGGGGCCGCTGATCTTGCCACTGGCCCGCTGGCTGATCCGCCGCATCGAGCACGAGCCGGCGCGGGACGGGGTCTGGCTCGGCCCGGACGATGAGGTGGAAAGCCTCAGGCCCTGGCTCAAGCTGATCCCGCTGATCGCCCTGGATTTTCCCAGCTTCCGTGACGGCCGCGCCTACAGCCAGGCCTACCTGCTGCGCACCCGCCTGGGCTGGATGGGCGAACTGCGGGCGGTGGGCGATGTGCTGCGCGACCAGCTCAGCCATATGCGCCAATGCGGTTTCGACAGCTTTGCCATCCGCGAAGACAAATGCGCCGACGACGCCCTCAAGGGGCTGGCGGGCATGAGTGTGCTTTACGGGCGCTCGGCGATCGAGCCGCGGCCGCTGTTCCGGAGGCGCTGAAGAGGGGCGCCGGCACCGGCCGGCGCTTCCATCGATGCTCACCGTCGCCCGTGAACAGGGCAGGCAACGGCCATTGTCTGGCCGCCAGGGGCATTTGTCCTTGGGTCGCTGATGGCACTTTGGTAGAGTCCCACCCCTTATGAAGGAGCCAGGGATCGGCGTCCGGCGATCAGTCGCAGGCGTGCCTGGCATGGGCCATCCATGGAAGAGAGTCGCGGCTGTGAGCGTTGCTAAAAAGATACTCGGGTTGTTTTCGTTGTTGCTGGTCCTGACCCTGTGGGTCGGCTATTTCTATGTGTACCAGGATGCCCGCAGCGGGCGCCTCGGCGACCCCCTCGACAGCTACGGCTGGTGCGGCCCCGCCGCGGATTCGCCGCATTCCTTCAAGCGCGACTATCTGCTGCTCAGGGTCACCAACAGCACCCAGGGCGAGTTCAGGGTATCGGGAGAGGTCAACGTTTCCGAACGCACCTACAACCGCTACGAACTGGGCCGCTATCCGCTGAAATTGCGCCTGGAGCCGTTGCAGTCCACCTACAGCCTGCCGCCGCTGTTCTTTGAAGAGGTCAAGGTCAAGCCCTTGAACCGCAACTTCAATTCGCCGCACAAGAACGCCTACGCAGACCTGGAAAGCCGGCCGATCCGGGTGATCGGCGAGTCCAGCCGGTTTCCCTTCGAGGTCTACCGTTACGGCTACAAGCCGGTGCTGTACATCCTCAAGGGCAACGAGCAGGTCGACCTGCCGTTCAAGCGCATCACCACGCAGATGAACCTGTCCAATACCTTCACCCCGACCCGGATGTACAACCCGGCGGACTACATCGCCGAGCAGAACAGCCTGGTCCAGCCCGGCGACTATCCGGCCTATGGTGCCAGCGAGTGCGCCTTCAGCATCGAGCGTAAAGGCTCGTTCAAGATCATCGTGCTGCTGTTGTTGCTGGTGCTGTGCCTGCCGCTGCTGATGGTGCTGTACCGCGACGAGCCGACCATCGACTTTCTCGCCACGCTGCTGGGTGTGGCGGCGGTCCGGGTATTCCTGGTCGGGCCGCTGCAGGACTACCAGTTGTACGGCATCGACTTCGTGTTTGGCGCCGTGATCGTCCTGGCCGGGACCTTTTCCCTGCTCAAGGCCATGCGCATCGACGCTCGGCGCGAGGCGGCGGCAAGGCGCGGAACGACTTGGTAACGGACGGGCTGGTAACGGGCCTGGGCAAGGTGCGGCTTTGACGCCGCACCTGTATCTGTCCGATCCGACAAGAATTCTCTGGCCTGCTTTGGCGATTAATCCGCTTTTGCTGTGCTGATATGCCCGCTATTGGCTATACCTAAATTTCCTCAAACCAGTAGCGCTTCCGGATTTCTGACAGGAGTTACCCCATGAAGCTCGCATCAATGATGAGCACGCTGTGCCTGGCCACCCTCGGGTTGGTGGGCTGTTCCAGCAACGTCACCCAGCCCGACGAGTATTCCGGTTTTCTCGGCGACTACAGCCAGCTCAAGGAGGCCAAGTCGCCGTCGGGCGTAGAAGTGATGCGCTGGGTCGATCCCAAGCTGGACCTGAAGCAGTACAGCAGCGTCTATATCGAGCCCACCCAGTTCTATCCCAAGCCGCAGCCGACGGTGAAGATCCCGCAGAACACCTTGTACGGTATCAACCGCTATTACGACGAGGCGCTCAAGCGCGAGATCGGCCAGGCCATGCCGCTGGCCAGCGCACCGGGGCCAGGCGTGATTGTGGTGCGCGCGGCGATCACCGCCGTGAGCAGCAAGACCGAAGGCCTGAAACCCTACGAAATCATTCCCATCGCCCTGGTGGCGGCGGCGGTGAGCACGGCCAGCGGAATCCGCGACCAGGAGACCACCCTGGGTACCGAGGCGCAGTTCATCGACGGCGGCAACAACAAGGTGATCGCCCAGGTGGTGCGCAAGGGCAGCGGCAAGCCGCTGCAGAACGACACCCAGGTCATGCAGCCTGCGGACGTGAAAAACGTCATCGACGGCTGGGCCTCAGACCTGCACCAGTCCTTCAAGAAACTGAAAAAGTAGTTGGGGTCGGGGTATCTCCCGAGCATTTTTTTGCCCACTGCGTCGGGGTCAGGGCGGGTGCCTGGCCCCGTCAACGAGCAGCTCCGGCAGTCAATCAAAAGCACAGGTTTCTCTGGCGAGGCGAGGGCACAAGGCCTGCCGACGGCATTGTCCATGGCAGGTTTTTTCCGTCCGCAGCAGGGTGACGGGCTCCTGGATCGAATGGCAGCGGAGCTTCAAGGCCTGCCTGGATGTTCATGTGAATGGTGATGATTTCCATGTTTTTTGAATGGTTAAGTTAATGTGATTTATCAAGAGTAACAAATTCAATAAAAACATATAGTTATAGAATATTTGTGACGTTATTAATTACATATTATTGATGCTCTCAAGGAGCTTTGCTGGCATGCCTGTGGTCGGACGCACGACTTTTATCGCCGGTCTCAGCCCGGCCCAGGCGCTGGATTTCTGCCTTGACGGCGCCAACTTCCCGAAGATCTTTCCCGGGCGCATCAGCCCTGTGAAAGGTGTGGGTATCGACAGCCTGCGGCTCAGTGCCGGGCGCCAGTTCAGCTTTCGGCACGGGATGTGGGGGTGTCATACCGGCGACATGGACGCTGGTTATACGTGAGGTCAGCGCGCTGGCCGGGTTGACGACTGTCGCTTCGAGCCTGCGGGCTGGATGGCGACAGCCTCGCGTCCTGTATCCACTCAAGGGCGCAAAAGGGCGACAATTTGTATCCCGGGCATAGGTAGCCGGAGCGTTTCATGTTTAACTTCCGGCCTCTCGATGTTCTTTACAGCTGTTCAATGACAATCGTTTAAAAGGACTCCGTTCATGGCTCAAGTCACCCTTAAAGGCAACCCGGTTCAAGTCAACGGCCAACTGCCACAAGCCGGCTCCAAGGCGCCAGCGTTCTCCCTGGTGGGCGCCGGCCTGGCCGACATCACCCTGAGCAGCTTTGCCGGCAAGCGCAAAGTGCTGAACATCTTCCCAAGCGTCGATACCCCGACCTGCGCCACCTCCGTGCGCAAGTTCAACGCCCAGGCCAACGACCTGAACAACACCGTGGTGCTGTGCATCTCGGCTGACCTGCCGTTCGCCCAGGCCCGTTTCTGCGGCGCCGAAGGCCTGGAAAACGTGCAGAACCTGTCGACCCTGCGTGGCCGCGAGTTCATCGAAAACTACGGCGTGGCCATTGCCGACGGCCCGCTGGCCGGCCTGACCGCCCGCGCGGTGGTGGTGCTGGACGAGAACGACACCGTGCTGCACAGCGAGCTGGTCAAGGAAATCGCTGAAGAACCTAACTACGACGCGGCCTTGGCCGTTCTGAAGTAACAGGTTTTACAATTATTCACGGCCTGGCCCTGTCCAGGCCGTTTTTATTTGTGCTTCAGTGGCTTAGCAGACACTTGCAAACGTAAGCCCAAGGTAAATTGCCGGTAAAGGCGCTTTGCTAAACACCGGCCAGTGCTTATCTTTCAGCCTTCTGAAAAAGATCCCCTCGCGCCCAATGGTTGATCATTCCATGCAATCCTCCGTTTCCCGCAACTCCCGTCGCTGGCTGCTCGGCCTGCTTGTCCTGTTGGCCATCGTCGGCCTGTGCTGGAAATTCTGGCCGGCCTCGACCACCCACAAGGATGCCGCCGGGCAAAAGGCTGCCGTCGGACACACCGGGCGCAGCGGGTCGATGCGGCCAGGGTTCGGTGGCGCGAGCGGGCCGATCCCGGTGCGGGTGGCACCGGCCACGCGCGGGGACTTCCCGCTGTATTACAAGGCGCTGGGCACCGTCACCGCGCTGAACACCATCAATGTGCGCAGCCGGGTGGCCGGTGAGCTGGTCAAGGTGGCCTTCGAGGAAGGGCAGATGGTCAAGGCCGGCGACCTGCTGGCGGAAATCGATCCGCGGCCTTACCAGAACGCCTTGCTCCAGGCCGAAGGCACGCTGTTGCAGAACCAGGCCCAGCTGAAGAACGCCCAGGTCGACTACGAGCGTTATCGCGGCCTGTACGCCCAGGACAGTATCGCCAAGCAGACCCTGGACACCGCCGCGGCGCTGGTCGGCCAGTACCAGGGCACGGTCAAGACCAACCAGGCGGCGGTCAACGACGCCAAGCTCAATCTCGAATTCACCAGGATCCGCGCGCCGATCACCGGCCGCGTCGGCCTGCGTCAGCTGGACGTCGGCAACCTGGTGGCGGCCAATGACACCACCGCGCTGGCGATCATCACCCAGACCCAGCCGATCAGCGTTGCCTTTACCCTGCCGGAGAACAACCTGAGCAGGGTGCTGGAGCGTTATCGCAGCGGCGCCAGGCTGCCGGTGGAGGCCTGGGACCGCGGCGACCAGACACTGCAGGCCAGCGGCGTGCTGCAAAGCCTCGACAACCAGATCGACACCACCACCGGCACCCTGAAGTTCAAGGCGCGCTACGAGAACCGCGACCAGGTGCTGTTCCCCAACCAGTTCGTCAACGTGCGCGTGCTCGCCGACACCCTGAAAAACGTGGTGCTGGCGCCGTCGGCGGCGGTCCAGTTCGGCACCAACGGCACCTTCGTCTACGCCCTGGACGGCGACAACAAGGTCAAGATCCGCCAGTTGCAGGTCGGCGACAGCAACGGCGACTCCACCGTGATCAAGGCCGGCCTGGAAGCCGGCGATCGCGTGGTGCTGGAAGGCACCGACCGCCTGAAAGACGGCAGCGAAGTGGAGGTGGTGAACACCACCGAGGAAGTGCCAACCACCCCGACCCAGCACCTGCAGGGCAAGCCGGCCAGTTCGGCGACTACGCCTGCCACGGCCCCGGCCGCTGACGCCCCGGCGAGCAAGGTCGGCGCATGAACCTCTCGCGGCTGTTCATCCTCCGTCCGGTAGCCACCACCCTGAGCATGCTGGCCATTGTCCTGGCCGGCCTGATCGCCTATCGCCTGCTGCCGGTCTCGGCGTTGCCTCAGGTCGATTACCCGACCATCCGGGTGATGACCCTGTACCCCGGCGCCAGTCCCGACGTGATGACCAGCGCGGTCACCGCGCCCCTGGAACGCCAGTTCGGCCAGATGCCCGGCCTGACCCAGATGGCCTCCACCAGTTCCGGCGGCGCCTCGGTGCTGACCCTGCGTTTCAACCTCGACATCAATATGGATGTCGCCGAGCAGCAGGTGCAGGCGGCGATCAATGCCGCGACCAACCTGCTGCCCACGGATCTGCCGGCGCCGCCGGTGTACAACAAGGTCAACCCGGCGGACACCCCGGTGCTGACCCTGGCCATCACCTCCAAGACCATGCTGCTGCCCAAGCTCAACGACCTGGTCGATACCCGCATGGCGCAGAAGATCGCGCAGATCAGCGGCGTCGGCATGGTCAGCATCGCCGGCGGCCAGCGCCAGGCGGTGCGGATCAAGGTCAACCCGGAGGCCCTGGCGGCCAACGGCCTCAACCTGGCGGACGTGCGCAGCCTGATCGGCGCCTCCAACGTCAACCAGCCCAAGGGCAACTTCGACGGCCCGACCCGGGTGTCGATGCTCGACGCCAACGACCAGCTGACTTCGCCCAAGGATTACGCCGAGCTGATCCTGGCCTACAAGAATGGCGCGCCGCTGCGCTTGAAGGACGTCGCGCAGATCGTCGGTGGCGCCGAGAACGAACGTCTGGCGGCCTGGGCCAATGAAAACCAGGCGGTGCTGCTCAATATCCAGCGCCAGCCCGGGGCCAACGTGATCGAGGTGGTGGACCGGATCAAGGCGCTGCTGCCGAGCATCACCGACAACCTGCCGGCGGGCCTCGACGTCACCGTGCTCACCGACCGCACCCAGACCATCCGCGCCTCGGTCACCGACGTGCAGCACGAACTGCTGATCGCCATCGCCCTGGTGGTGATGGTGACCTTCCTGTTCCTGCGCCGGGCCAGCGCCACGGTGATCCCGTCGATTGCCGTGCCATTGTCGCTGATCGGCACCTTCGGCGTGATGTACCTGGCGGGTTTCTCGGTCAACAACCTGACCCTGATGGCCCTGACCATCGCCACCGGCTTCGTGGTCGACGACGCCATCGTGATGCTGGAGAACATCTCGCGCTTCATCGAGGAGGGCGACAGCCCGATGCAGGCCGCACTCAAGGGCGCCAAGCAGATCGGCTTCACCCTGGTGTCGCTGACCCTGTCGCTGATCGCCGTACTGATTCCGCTGCTGTTCATGGCCGACGTGGTCGGGCGGCTGTTCCGCGAGTTCGCCATCACCCTGGCGGTGGCGATCCTGATTTCCCTGGTGGTGTCCCTGACCCTGACGCCGATGATGTGCGCGCGCCTGCTCAAGCGTGAGCCCAAGGAAGAAGAACAGGGACGGTTCTACCGCGCCAGCGGCGCCTGGATCGACTGGTTGATCGCCAGCTACGGTCGCTGGCTGCAATGGGTGCTCAAGCATCAGCCGCTGACCCTGCTGGTGGCCGTCGGCACCCTGGCGTTGACCGTGTTCCTGTATATGGTGGTGCCCAAGGGCTTCTTCCCGGTACAGGACACCGGGGTGATCCAGGGCATTTCCGAAGCGCCGCAGTCGGTGTCCTTCGCCGCCATGAGCCAGCGCCAGCAGGACCTGGCGAAAATCATCCTGGCCGACCCGGCGGTGGAAAGCCTGTCGTCCTATATCGGGGTCGACGGCGACAACGCCACCCTCAACAGCGGCCGGCTGCTGATCAACCTCAAGCCGCACCGCGAACGCGACCTCAGCGCCGCCGAAGTGATTGCGCGGATCCAGCCGCAGGTCGACCAGTTGGTGGGCATCCGCCTGTTCATGCAGCCGGTGCAGGACCTGACCATCGAGGACCGGGTCAGCCGTACCCAGTACCAGTTCAGCCTGTCGTCGCCGGATGCCGACCTGCTGGCCTTGTGGAGCGGGCGCCTGGTGGATGCCCTGGCCCACCGGCCGGAACTCACCGACGTCGCCAGCGACCTGCAGGACAAGGGTTTGCAGGTGTACCTGGTGATCGACCGCGACGCCGCTTCGCGCATCGGCGTCTCGGTGTCGAACATCACCGACGCGCTGTACGACGCCTTCGGCCAGCGGCAGATTTCCACCATCTACACCCAGGCCAGCCAATACCGCGTGGTATTGCAGGCCCAGGCCGGGGAAAGCATCGGCCCGCAGGCGCTGGAACAGATCCATGTGAAGACCATCGACGGCGGCCAGGTGCGGCTGTCGAGCCTGGCCCGGGTCGAAGAGCGCCAGGCGCAACTGGCCATCGCCCATATCGGCCAGTTCCCGGCGGTGATGATGTCGTTCAACCTGGCGCCCGGCGTGGCCCTGGGGCAGGCGGTGGACATCATCGAGCAGGTGCAGCGGGACATCGGCATGCCGGTCGGCGTGCAGACCCAGTTCCAGGGCGCGGCCCAGGCGTTCCAGGCCTCGCTGTCGAGCACCTTGCTGCTGATCCTGGCGGCGGTGGTGACCATGTACATCGTGCTGGGGGTGCTCTACGAGAGCTACATCCACCCGATCACCATTCTCTCCACGTTGCCGTCGGCGGCGGTGGGGGCCTTGCTGGCGCTGATCCTCAGCGGCAACGACCTGGGCATGATCGCGATCATCGGCATCATCCTGCTGATCGGCATCGTCAAGAAGAACGCGATCATGATGATCGACTTCGCCCTCGACGCCGAACGCAACCAGGGCATGGCCCCGGAGCAGGCGATCTACCAGGCGGCGCTCCTGCGTTTCCGACCGATCCTGATGACCACCCTGGCCGCGCTGTTCGGCGCCGTGCCGCTGATGCTGGCCACCGGCTCCGGCGCCGAACTGCGCCAGCCTCTGGGCCTGGTGATGGTCGGCGGCCTGTTGCTGAGCCAGATCCTCACGCTGTTTACCACGCCTGTTATTTACCTGTATTTCGATCGGTTGGGACGCCGCTTTGGCAAGCCTGACTCGAAAGAGGTGGTGGTATGACGGCGAGCTACAAGTTTCAAGCTTCAAGCCGCAAGTCAAAGCCTGCGCGATCCCTGCTTTTCTCTTGCAGCTTGCAGCTTGAAGCTTGGAGCTGCCGCCCATGAACCTGTCCGGACCCTTTATTCGCCGTCCTGTGGCGACGATGCTCTTGAGCCTGGCGATTATGTTATTGGGTGGCGTCAGCTTCGGCCTGCTGCCGGTGTCGCCGCTGCCGCAGATGGACTTCCCGGTGATCGTGGTCCAGGCCAGCTTGCCGGGGGCCAGCCCCGAGGTGATGGCATCCACCGTGGCCACGCCCCTGGAGCGTTCCTTCGGCGCGATCGCCGGGGTCAACACCATGAGCAGCCGCTCCAGCCAGGGTTCGACCCGGGTCATCCTGCAGTTCGACCTGGACCGCGACATCAACGGCGCGGCGCGGGAAGTGCAGGCGGCGATCAACGCCTCGCGCAACCTGCTGCCCAGCGGCATGCGCAGCATGCCCACCTACAAGAAGGTCAACCCGTCCCAGGCGCCGATCATGGTGCTGTCGCTGACCTCCGATGTGCTGGAGAAGGGCCAGCTGTACGACCTGGCCTCGACCATCCTGTCCCAGAGCCTGTCCCAGGTGTCCGGTGTCGGCGAGGTGCAGATCGGCGGCAGTTCGCTGCCGGCGGTGCGCATCGAGCTCGAGCCGCAGTTGCTCAACCAGTACGGCGTGGCCCTCGACGATGTGCGCAAGACCATCGCCGAAGCCAACGTGCGCCGGCCCAAGGGCTCGGTGGAGAACAGCGAGCAGATGTGGCAGGTGCAGGCCAACGACCAGCTGGAGAAGGCCAAGGACTACGAGCCGCTGATCATTCACTACAAGGACGGCGCGGCCCTGCGCCTGAAAGACGTGGCCAAGGTCAGCGACGGCGTCGAGGACCGCTACAACAGTGGCTTCTTCAACGACGACGCGGCGGTGCTGCTGGTGATCAACCGCCAGGCCGGGGCCAACATCATCGAGACGGTCAATGAGATCAAGGCGCAGTTGCCGGCGTTGCAGGCGGTGTTGCCGGCCAGCGTCAAGCTCAACCTGGCGATGGACCGCTCGCCGGTGATCAAGGCCACCCTGCATGAAGCCGAGATGACCCTGCTGATCGCCGTGGCCCTGGTGATCCTGGTGGTCTACCTGTTCCTCGGCAATCTGCGCGCCTCGCTGATCCCGACCCTGGCGGTGCCGGTGTCGCTGGTGGGCACCTTCGCGGTGATGTACCTGTACGGTTTTTCCCTGAACAACCTGTCGCTGATGGCGCTGATTCTCGCCACCGGGCTGGTGGTGGACGACGCCATCGTGGTGCTGGAGAACATTTCCCGGCACATCGACGAAGGCATCGCGCCGATGAAGGCCGCCTACCTGGGAGCCAAGGAAGTCGGCTTCACCCTGTTGTCGATGAACGTCTCGCTGGTGGCGGTGTTCCTGTCGATCCTGTTCATGGGCGGGATCATCGAGAGCCTGTTCCGCGAGTTTTCCATCACCCTGGCGGCGGCGATCATCGTGTCCCTGGTGGTGTCCCTGACCCTGACCCCGATGCTTTGCGCCCGCTGGCTCAAGCCCCATGTGCCGGGCCAGGAGAACGGCCTGCAGCGCTGGAGCCAGCGCGGCAACGACTGGATGGTGGCGAAATACGCCAGCAGCCTGGACTGGGTGCTGCGCCACAAGCGCCTGACCCTGCTCAGCCTGTTCGTGACCATCGGCGTCAACATTGCGCTGTACGTGGTGGTGCCCAAGACCTTCATGCCGCAGCAGGACACCGGCCAGCTGATCGGTTTCGTGCGGGGCGACGACGGCCTGTCGTTCACCGTGATGCAGCCGAAGATGGAAATCTTCCGCCGCGAGGTGCTCAAGGACCCGGCGGTGGAGAGCGTGGCCGGCTTCATCGGCGGCAACAACGGCACCAACAACGCCTTCATGCTGGTGCGCCTCAAGCCGATCAAGGAGCGCAACATTTCCGCGCAGAAGGTCATCGAGCGCCTGCGCAAGGAAATGCCCAAGGTGCCCGGCGCCCAGCTGATGCTGATGGCCGACCAGGACCTGCAGTTCGGCGGCGGTCGCGAACAGACCACCTCGCAGTATTCCTACATCATCCAGAGCGGCGACCTGGGGGCATTGCGCGAGTGGTACCCGAAGGTGGTTACCGCGCTGCGTGCCTTGCCGGAGCTGACCGCCATCGACGCCCGCGAGGGGCAGGGTGCCCAGCAGGTGACCCTGGTGGTCGACCGCGACCAGGCCAAGCGCCTGGGGATCGACATGAACATGGTCACCGCGGTGCTCAACAACGCCTACAGCCAGCGGCAGATTTCCACCATCTACGACAGCCTCAACCAGTACCAGGTGGTGATGGAGGTCAACCCGAAATACGCCCAGGACCCGATCACCCTCAACCAGGTGCAGGTGATCACCGCCGACGGTGCACGGGTGCCGCTGTCGACCATCGCCCATTACGAGAACAGCCTGGAAGACGACCGGGTCAGCCACGAAGGCCAGTTCGCCTCGGAAAGCATTTCCTTCGACATGGCCGAAGGGGTGACGGTGGAGCAGGGCACGGCGGCCATCGAGCGGGCGCTCGCCAAGGTCGGCATGCCCGAAGACGTGATCGTCAAGATGGCCGGCACCGCCGACGCCTTCGCCGCGACCCAGAAGAGCCAGCCGTTCATGATCCTTGGCGCGCTGCTGGCGGTGTACCTGGTGCTGGGCGTGCTCTATGAAAGCTACATTCACCCGTTGACCATCCTGTCCACGCTGCCGTCGGCCGGGGTCGGCGCCTTGCTGTCGATCTATGTGCTGGGCAGCCAGTTCAGCCTGATCTCGCTGCTGGGGCTGTTCCTGCTGATCGGCGTGGTGAAGAAAAACGCCATCCTGATGATCGACCTGGCGTTGCAGCTGGAGCGCCACCAGGGCCTGGGCCCGCTGGAGTCGATCCGCAGCGCCTGCCTGCTGCGCCTGCGGCCGATTTTGATGACCACCCTGGCGGCGATCCTCGGCGCCTTGCCGTTGCTGCTCGGCAGCGCCGAAGGCGCGGAAATGCGCCAGCCCCTGGGCCTGACCATTATCGGCGGCCTGGTCTTCAGCCAGATCCTGACCCTCTACACCACCCCGGTGGTCTACCTCTATCTCGATCGCCTGCGCCATAAATTCAACCACTGGCGTGGGGTCCGTACCGATGCCGCTCTGGAAACGCCGCTATGACTGACTGCTCGCCCCGCAACCTTCCTCAGCGCCTGGCCCTGGCCCGCGGTTCGCGGCTGTTGAGCCTGAGCTTGAGCCTGGCGCTGCTCAGCGCCTGCGCCATTGGCCCGGACTATCAGCGCCCGACCGTCGCCGAGCCTGCGCAATACAAGGAAGCAGCAGGCTGGCGCCAGGCCAGTCCCAGCGATTCCCTGGCCCGTGGCGCCTGGTGGGAACTGTATGGCGACCAACAGCTCAACGGCCTGATCGACAAGCTCAACAGCGCCAACCAGACCGTGGCGCAGTCCGAGGCCCAGTACCGCCAGGCCCAGGCCCTGGTGCGCAGCGCCCGTGGCTCGCTGTTCCCCACGGTCGACCTGAGCGCCGGCAAAACCCGCGCCAGCCAGGGCACCGGCAGCAGCAGTTCGGCCCTGAGCAGCTCCTCCAGCGGCATTCGCGACACCTACAACACCCAGCTCGGGGTGAGCTGGGAGGCCGATGTCTGGGGCAAGCTGCGTCGTGGCCTGGAAGCCAACGAAGCCAGCGCCGAAGCCAGCTTCGCCGACCTCGCGGCGATGCGCCTGAGCCAGCAGTCGGAACTGGTGCAGAACTACCTGCAACTGCGGGTCATGGACCAGCAGAAGCGCCTGCTCGAAGCCACGGTGGCGGCTTACCAGCGTTCGCTGACCATGACCGAGAACCAGTACCGCGCCGGCGTCTCCGGCAAGGACGCGGTGGCCCAGGCGCAAACCCAGCTGAAAACCACCCAGGCCGACCTGATCGACCTGATCTGGCAACGCGCCCAGCTGGAAAACGCCATTGCGGTATTGATCGGCCTGCCGCCGGCCGAGTTCAGCCTGGCCGAGACCCAGGACATCCCGGCCTTGCCCCAGGTGCCCCTGAGCCTGCCGTCGCAACTGCTGGAGCGGCGCCCGGACATCGCTTCGGCCGAGCGTTCGGTGATCGCTGCCAACGCCAATATCGGCGTGGCCAAGGCCGCCTATTACCCGGACCTGACCCTGAGCCTGGCCGGCGGCTACAGCAGCAGTACCTACGCCGACTGGATCAGCCTGCCGAACCGCTTCTGGTCGGTGGGGCCGAAACTGGCCATGACTCTGTTCGACGGCGGCCAGCGCTCGGCGGAAGTCGACCGCACCGAGGCGGCCTACGACCAGACCGTGGCCAAGTACCGCCAGACCGTGCTCGACGGCTTCCGCGAGGTGGAGAACTACCTGGTGCAGCTCAAGGTCCTGGAAGACGAGGCCGCGGTGCGCCAGCAGGCCCTGGATTCGGCGCGCGAGTCGCTGCGCCTGACCGAGAACCAGTACAAGGCCGGGGTGATCGCCTACCTGGACGTGGTGGTGGTGCAGGCCACCGCGTTGAGTAACGAGCGCAGCGTGCTGAGCCTGCTGCAAAGCCGGCTGGTCACCAGCGTGCAACTGATCGCCGCCCTCGGCGGCGGCTGGGACGGCCAGCTGCAGGCCAGCAAGGAGTAACAGGCTGAATCCGTGATCCGCCCGGGTTTACGACCGCTGCCTGACCCTTGTAGCCGCTGCCGAGTCCGCGAGGCTGCGAACGGTTTGGGCGGCACTCCGACGTAGCGACCGCAGCTCCTGAAACCACGGCCTGCCTGGATAAATGCGCTGCCTGGTTTCACGACCGCTACGCGGTCGCGCGCAGGCTGCGCCAGCGGCTACATCGATAGCGGCGAGCCTGGCGTTGTCAGGAGCCGGGTCGCTGTCACCGATTTGTTTTATCAGCCGGCTACTTTCGTCCGACTGATGGCTTTTTGCTTACATTGTGAGTGTGTTTCTGCACGCAATCAGTACAATTGCGCCTTTTTACCGCCGGGCATGGAAGCTTCCGGCTCACGCCACGAGACGTTCATGCTCACCGGTACCTACTCTCCCGCCCTGGTTCTGATTTCCCTGTTTGTGGCGATTCTCGCCTCTTACACCGCGCTCGACCTGACCGGTCGCATCGCCACCACGCGTGGTCGAGCGGCGTTGCTGTGGATGGCCGGCGGCGCCCTGGCCATGGGCATCGGGGTGTGGTCGATGCACTTTATCGGCATGCTCGCCTTCAGCCTGCCCATCGACCTGGGCTACGACACCGGCATCACCGCGCTGTCGCTGCTGATTTCCGTGCTGTCCTGCGGTTTCGCCCTGTGGCTGGTGAGCCAGCAGAGCCTGCCGCTGTGGCAGCTGGCCTTCGGCGCGCTGGTCATGGGCGCCGGGATCAGCGCCATGCATTACACCGGCATGGCGGCGATGCGCATGCAGCCGGGCATCGACTACGACCCGAGCCTGTTCGGCGCCTCGCTGCTGATTGCCGTCGGCGCCTCGGCCGCGGCGCTGTGGATCGCCTTTCGCCTGCGCCGCAATACCCCTTATGTACGCCTGGCCCGCTGTGGGGCCGCGGTGGTGATGGGCATCGCCATTGTCGGCATGCACTACACCGGCATGGCCGCGGCGCGTTTCGCCGATGGCAGTTTCTGTGGCGCGGCGGTGGACGGCCTGAGCGGCAAGGGCCTGGACAACCTGGTGCTGATCACCACCCTGGCGGTGCTGGTCATTGCCTTGCTGACCTCGGTACTCGACGCCCGTCTGGAAGCGCGCACCGCGGTACTGGCCGAATCGCTGACCGTGGCCAACCGCGAGCTGACCCAACTGGCGCTGCACGACACCCTGACTGGCCTGCCGAACCGCACGCTGCTGGCCGACCGGATCGACCAGGCGATGCAGCGGGTGACGGAGCAGGGCGGCTGTTTTGCCCTGATGTTCATCGACCTGGACGGCTTCAAGCCGGTCAACGATGCCTTTGGCCATCACATGGGCGACCAGTTGCTGCGAGAGGTGGCGGTGCGCCTGCGCGAAGACCTGCGCAGCCAGGACACCCTGGCGCGGATCGGCGGCGACGAGTTCGTGCTGCTGGTGCAACTGAACGAGGCGGACGATGCCTTGCGCCTGGCCGCGCGCCAGGTGGGGCTGATCGGCCAGGTGTTCCGGGTGGCCGAGCATGAGTTGCAGATCTCCGCCAGCGTCGGCATCGCGGTGTACCCGGGCAACGGCCTGACGCCCCAGGAACTGCTGATGAATGCCGATGCGGCGATGTACCACGCCAAGGGCACCGGCAAGAACGGCTACAGCTTCTTCGACGCCTCGATGAACAGCGACGCGCGCCGGCAACTGCAACTGTTGCAGGACCTGCGCCATGCCGTCGAGCACGGCGAGTTCAGGCTGTATTACCAGCCCAAGTTCGACGCCGCCAACGGCTTGCCGGTGGGCGCCGAAGCCTTGCTGCGCTGGGAACACCCGCAACTGGGCCTGCTGCTGCCGGACAAGTTCATCGACCTGGCGGAAAAGACCGGGCTGATCATCCCCATCGGCGAGTGGGTGCTCAACGAGGCCTGCCGGCAGATGCGCGAGTGGTACAGCGAAGGCTACGAAGGCTGGCGGATCGCGGTGAACATCTCGGCGCTGCAGTTCTGCCATGCCGGGCTGGTCGACAGCGTGGCCAGGGCGTTGAGCCGCCACCACCTGCCGGCCAACAGCCTGACCCTGGAGATCACCGAGACCACGGCCATGAGCGATGCCGATGCCAGCATGACCGTGCTCAAACAACTGGCGGACATGGGCGTGGACCTGTCGATCGACGACTTCGGCACTGGTTATTCGAGCCTGATGTACCTCAAGCGCCTGCCGGCCAACGAATTGAAGATCGACCGCGGTTTTGTCCGCGACCTGGAACACGACAGCGACGACGCGGCAATCGTCTCGGCCATCGTCGCCCTGGGCCAGGCCCTGGGCCTGCGCATCGTCGCCGAAGGCGTGGAAACCGATGTGCAGCAAAGCTTCCTGACCCAGCTGGGCTGCGATTCGCTGCAAGGTTATTTCCTCGGCCATCCGCTGCCGGCCGCGCGCTTCATGCAGAACATCCATCAGGCCGAACAGTTGGCCCTCTGAGCGGCCTCGCAAGCCCGCCTGCTTCTCAGGTTCGCAGCCTGCGGCAGCGGCTACAGAGGCTTCTGTAGGAGCGGCCGGTCGACGCTCGATTGCCCAGACAGCGTCGCCCCATAAGGATTTGCTGGCGTGAGAGCGCCACGGCCGTACCGGCCGATCGCAGCCTGCGGCAGCGGCTACATCGATCGCGTTGTAGCCGACTCCTGTAGCCGCTGCCGAGCCCGCGAGGCTGCGATCGGTCGCGCAGCGACCGCAAACTCCAAGCCTGCGACCTGCCTGGATAGACACGCCGACCGGTGATCAGCCACGGGACGGATGACGGCCCCGAGAAGGTTTGCAACGCTGGCCCCAGGGTGTTTAATTGCTGGCGTTCAAAGATCAGCGAGGGAGTTGGCAGCATGGACAAAGTCATCCTCATCACCGGTGGCGGTCGCGGTATTGGCGCGGCCACCGCGCTGCTGGCCGCGCAACAGGGCTATCGCATCTGCATCAACTACCAGGCCGACGAACAGGCGGCCTTCCAGGTACTGGAGCAGGTGCGCGGCCTGGGTGCCCAGGCGATTGCCGTGCGGGCCGATGTCAGCATCGAGGACGAAGTGATTGGCCTGTACCACCGGGTCGATGCCGAACTGGGGCGGGTCACCGCGCTGGTGAACAACGCCGGGACCGTCGGGCAGAAGTCGCGGCTCGACGAAATGTCCGAATTCCGCATTCTGAAGACCATGAAGACCAACGTGCTCGGACCGATCCTCTGCGCCAAGCACGCGGTGCTGCGCATGTCGCCAAGGCATGGCGGGCAGGGCGGCAGCATCGTCAACGTGTCCTCGGTCGCCGCCCGCCTGGGCGCGCCCGGCGAGTACATCGACTACGCCGCCTCCAAAGGGGCGCTGGACACCTTCACCATCGGCCTGTCCAAGGAAGTCGCCGGTGAAGGCATCCGCGTCAACGGGGTGCGCCCAGGCTATATCTACACCGACTTCCACGCCCTGAGCGGCGACGCCGACCGCGTCAGCAAACTGGAGTCCGCCATCCCCATGGGCCGCGGCGGGCGCCCGGACGAAGTGGCGGAGGCAATCATCTGGCTGCTGTCGGACAAGGCCTCCTATTCCACCGGGACCTTTATCGACCTCGGCGGCGGCCGCTGATCCTGTAGCCCTGTAGCCGCTGCCGAGCGCAGCGAGGCTGCGATCGACTGCGCAGCAGTCGCAAGGCCGGACAGCGCGTCTATCCAGACAGATCGCAAGTTCAGGATTTGCGGTCGCTGCGCGACCGATCGCAGCCTCGCAGGCTCGGCAGCGGCTACAGATTCCACACCGTCCCGGCTTCAGAACGACCGCACGATCCTGCCCAGGGTTTCCATGGCCTTTTCCGCCGCTTCGTTCCACGGGCTGCCGTAGTTGAGGCGGATGCAGTTTCGAAAGCGCTGGGTCGGCGAGAAGATCGGTCCCGGGGCGATGCTGATGCCCTGGGCCAGGGCCATCTGGAACAGCTTCAACGAATCCATCTGCGCCGGCAGTTCCAGCCACAGGAAGTAGCCGCCGGCCGGCTGGCTGACCCGGGTCTGCGCCGGGAAGTAGCGGGCGATGGCGGCGAGCATGGCGCTTTGCTGTTCTTCCAGGGCGTAGCGCAGCTTGCGCAGGTGGCGGTCGTAGCCGCCGTGTTGCAGGTAGTCGGCGATGGCCGCCTGGGCCGGCATCGAGGCGCACAGCGAGGTCATCAGCTTCAGCCGTTCGATCTTCTGTGCGTAACGCCCGGCGGCGACCCAGCCGATGCGATAACCCGGCGCCAGGCTCTTGGCGAACGAGCCGCAATGCATCACCAGGCCCTCGGTGTCGAAGGCCTTGGCCGGTTTCGGCGCCTGCTGGCCGTAATACAGCTCGGCGTAGACGTCGTCCTCGATCAGCGGCACCTGATGGCTGCGCAGCAACTCCACCAGTTCCTGTTTCTTCGCCTCGGGCATGGTCGCGCCCATGGGGTTCTGGAAGCTGGTCATGCACCAGCAGGCCTTGATCGGATGCCGTTCCAGGGTCTGCGCCAGCACCCCGAGATCGATGCCGTCCCGCGGGTGCACGGGGATTTCCACCGCCTTGAGTTTCAGGCGCTCCAGCACTTGCAGGCTGGCGTAGAAGGCCGGGGCTTCGATGGCCACCAGGTCGCCGGGTTCGGTCACTGCCTGCAGGCACAGGTTCAGGGCTTCCAGGGCGCCGTTGGTGATCAGCAGTTCTTCCATGGGCAGCATCAGCCCGCCGACCATGTAGCGCAGGGCGATCTGCCGGCGCAGCTGCGGGTTGCCCGGCGACATGTCGGTGACCACCACGCGCGGGTCCATCTCGCGGCTGGCGCTGGCCAGGGAGCGCGACAGGCGTTGCAGCGGGAACAGGGTCGGGCTGGGAAAGGCCGAACCGAACGGCACGGTGGTCGGGTCCTTGATCGAGTCCAGCACCGAGAACACCAGTTCGCTGACATCGACTTCGGTGGACTCGTTGACCTGGCTGCTGATCACCGGCTCCGAGAACGGGCTGGGCGCATGGGTGTTGACGAAGTAGCCGGAGCGCGGCCGGGCGCGGATCAGGCCGCGGCGTTCCAGCAGGTAATAGGCCTGGAACACCGTGGACGGGCTGACCCCATAGGTCTGGCTGGCATAACGTACCGAAGGTACGCGCTGGCCGGGGCCGAGCACCCCGGAGCGGATCAGTTCTGCGATGTCGTCGGCGAATTTTTCGTAGCGTTTCATGGGGCGGCTCGGGTTGGGGGCTGCGGTGGCTGAGGGATTTATCGCGAGCAAGCTCGCTCCTACGGGGGGCCGGGTAGGAGCGAGCTTGCTCGCGATAGCCGCAAAGCGGCGCCCAGTCTAAGGGATCAACGGTTCAAGGGCGCAACAAACCGGCTCTTGGCCACGCTGTAGATCTCTGGCTGGTCGGCGTCGACCACCTTGAAACTCAGCTCCTGGGAACTGCTCTGCGGCTTGTCGGCGATCATCGCCACCGACACCGGCAGGTCGACGATCTCGCCCGCGGCCAGGCTGATTTCACTCTTGCCCTGCAGCTGGAAGCCGTCGCCGTCCACCAGTTGCAGGCGGTAATCCTGGCGTTGCTGGGTCTTGTTGATGATCTTCAGGCTGTAGATGTTCTCGATCTGGCCCAGGCTGTTTTCGCGGAACAGGCCCCGGTCCTTGCTGACGTCCAGCGACACCATCGGCCGCTCCACCAGCGCCAGGGCCAGGGCGCCGATCATCACCAGCAGCACCGCGCTGTAGCCGATCAGGCGCGGGCGCAGCAGGTGGGTCTTGCCACCTTGCAGCTGGTGCTCCGAGGTGTAGCTGATCAGGCCCCGGGCATAGCCCATCTTGTCCATGATCGAGTCGCAGGCGTCGATGCAGGCGGCGCAACCGATGCATTCCATCTGCAGGCCGTCGCGGATGTCGATGCCGGTCGGGCAGACCTGCACGCACAGCTGGCAGTCGATGCAGTCGCCGAGGCCGATATCGGTGGGTTTCACGCCACGCTTGCGCGGGCCACGGATTTCGCCACGGGCCGGGTCGTAGGAGATGGTCAGGGTGTCCTTGTCGAACATCACGCTCTGGAACCGCGCATAAGGGCACATGTGCATGCACACCGCCTCGCGCAGCCAGCCGGCGTTGAGGTAGGTGGCGCCGGTGAAGAACAGCACCCAGAACAGGCTGACGCCGCCGATCTGCAGGGTCAGCAGCTCCTCGGCCAGCGGCCGGATCGGGGTGAAGTAACCGACGAAGGTCAGCCCGGTGAGCAGGCTGATGGCCAGCCACAGGGTGTGCTTGGCCGAACGGCGGATCAGCTTGTTCAGGTTCCAGGGCGCGGCTTGCAGCTTGATGCGCTGGTTGCGTTCACCCTCGGTGATTTTCTCGCACCACATGAACAGCCAGGTCCAGGAGCTCTGCGGGCAGGTGTAGCCACACCAGACGCGGCCGGCGAACACGGTGATGGCGAACAGGCCGAAGGCGCAGATGATCAGCAGGGCCGAGAGCAGGATGAAATCCTGCGGCCAGAAGGTGGCGCCGAAGATATGGAACTTGCTTTCCGCCAGGTCCCAGAGCACCGCCTGGCGGCCGCCCCAGTTCAGCCACACGGTGCCGAAGAACAATAGGAACAGGAACCCCGCGCCGCTCATGCGCAGGGTGCGGAACAAGCCGGTGAAGCTGCGGGTGTGGATCAGGTTGTCGCTGGATTTGGCCTTCGTCTTTGGGCGCGCAGGCTCGAATGTTTCTACTAATCGGACGGGGATTCTTTCGCTCATGGTCGTTCGCTCATCAGCCTCCATCAGGCCAATGAACTATGCCCAGCGATCTGTTTGCATAACAGACTCAGGTATCGCAATAAAAAGCAGATCAGATGACCGCGAAGGGCCGCCCTGCGACAACTTGCCATACCCGGCAAAGCGCCCGATATCGGGCGCCAGCAGCGTCTGGCACAAGCCTGTGGCGGATACCGTGATGCAGATCAGTCAAATCACCGAATCACTGTCGCTGGCGCGCAGATGGCGCCGGCCGTCGGTGGCGCCTGCTACGGTCAATGCGTTGGCTTCTGCTTCGGTGATGCAGATGCGCAGCCCTTCGAGGTCGACCGCCGGCAGATCGCACCTTTTGCCTGGCGTCGCTGTCCTCTCATTAAGGAGGGCCGCCTCGCCAGGGGCGTCGCCCGCCCGCCAACAAGACGCCGAACGGAAAAGGACCTGCGCATGAACGCCTGGTGGAATGAAGTCTGGGTCACCCTGCAAGCCGAGTTCGCCGACATCGGCGATGCCCGGCAACTCACCCAGATCACCGTACGCCTGCTGATCGCCGCGCTGCTGGGCGGCATTCTCGGTTTCGAGCGCGAGCACAAGGGCAAGGCCGCCGGGGTGCGCACCCATATGCTGGTGGCATTGGGGGCGGCGCTGTTCGTGCTGGTGCCGCAGATGTCCGGCTCCCAGGCCGATGCCATGAGCCGGGTGGTGCAGGGGGTGATCGCCGGTATCGGCTTTCTCGGCGCGGGCACCATTCTCAAGGGCAAGCAGGACGAGGAAGGGCACGTCAAGGGCCTGACCACCGCGGCCGGGCTATGGATGACCGCGGCGATCGGCGTCTCGGTGGGCGTTGGCCGCGAAGCCACGGCGGTGCTCAGCACTTTGCTGGCGCTGGCGGTCTTCAGCGTGATGCCCTGGATAGTGCGCAAGCTGGAAGGCGACGATGAACCGCCCGAAGGAACGCCCTGAAGCGTTGTGGACACGCTCGCCGCCAGCAACGAAGGGATGCCCGCGACGGGTTGGCGACGGCAGCGACGGGCAACCGATTGTCTACGCTTGTCATGGTTTGGGCGTAATGCTGTGACCGCAAGCGATGACCGGCGCCGGATCGCTCGGCGGCTCCTCCTTGGGCGGCGGGGTCGTTTCCGGTGGATCTTCCTCGGGCACCGGTTGCGGCCCTGTTGGGGGCAAGATTGGCGGCAAGGTCGGGCGATCGATGTTCGGATCGGGTGTTTCCGCAGGGATCGGGATACTCATCGGCATGGCCTCCTTTGTGCTTGGTTTTGCACAGTCGCCCAAGGTGGACCCTCGACCCGGTGATTTGATTCCCGGCGCGAAGGGAGGCAAATCCGGGTGAACTTTCCCGGCCCTGGTGTCTCGGAACCTAAGTGCTTCGCTGATCCGCGCGGGACGTTGCCGACACCGAGGGCCGATCTCAAAAGATGGCGCCGCGCCGGAATAGACCAGCAACAGAGCGTCCATGGGGCGTAAGGAGTGATGCTCGATGACTGCCGAAAAAAGACCGACTGAACTGCAATACAACCCGAACCTGCCGCTGTCGCAGGCCTTGTTGCTGCCACGTATCGTCATCGAGAACACCCGGCCGCTGATCGACGGTGGCCAGTTCGCGGTCAAGGCGGTGGTGGGGCAGGTGGTCAAGGTCAGCAGCAAGGTGTTCGCCGATGGCCACGACAAGCTGGCCGTGCGCATCCGCTGGTGCGCCGAGAACGACAGCCACTGGCACAGCGAAACCATGGAAGACCTCGGCAACAATAGCTGGGAAGGCCAGTTCACAGTGCCCAGCCAGGGCCGCTACCTGTATTGCATCGAGGCCTGGATCGATCAGTTCGCCAGCTTCTGCTACGACCTGCAGAAGAAACACCAGGCCGGCATCGCCGTCAGCCTCGAATTGCAGGAGGGCCGCAGCCACGTGTTGCAGGCCGCCGAGCGCAGCGAAGGGCCGCTGCGCGAGCAGTTGCTGGCGCTGCACCATGAACTGGCGACGCTGCTGGAAGCCGAGCAGGTGGCGCTGTTCCTGCACGAACGCAGTGCACAACTGATGGCCGAGGCCGACTACCGCCCGTACCTGAGCCTGAGCCCGGAATACCCGCTGGACGTGGAACGCGAGCGCGCGCAGTTCGCCAGCTGGTACGAGCTGTTTCCTCGCTCGATCACCGACGATCCGGCCCGACACGGCACGTTCAATGATGTGCACTCGCGCCTGGCGATGATCCATGACATGGGTTTCGACGTGCTGTACTTCCCGCCGATCCATCCCATCGGCCGCAGCTTCCGCAAGGGCCGCAACAACTCGCTGACCGCCGGCCCCGACGAGCCGGGCAGCCCCTATGCGATCGGTGGCGAAGAGGGCGGCCACGAGGCGATCCACCCGCAGCTCGGCAGCCGCGAGGATTTCCGCCGCCTGGTGGCGGCCGCCGCCGAACACGGCCTGGAGGTCGCCCTGGATTTCGCCATCCAGTGTTCCCAGGACCACCCCTGGCTCAAGCAACATCCGGGCTGGTTCAACTGGCGCCCGGACGGCAGCATCAAATATGCCGAGAACCCGCCGAAGAAATACCAGGACATCGTCAACGTCGACTTCTATGCCATCGAGGCCATCCCCAGCCTGTGGCTGGAGCTGCGCGACATCGTGGTCGGCTGGGTCGAGGAGGGGGTGAAGATCTTTCGCGTGGACAACCCGCACACCAAGCCGCTGCCGTTCTGGCAGTGGCTGATCGCCGATGTGCGGGCGCGGTACCCGGAGGTGATCTTCCTCGCCGAGGCCTTCACCACGCCGGCGATGATGGCGCGCCTGGGCAAGGTCGGTTATTCCCAGAGCTACACCTATTTCACCTGGCGCAACACCAAGAGCGAACTGGCGACTTACTTCACCGAACTGAACCAGTCGCCGTGGCGCGAGTGCTACCGGCCGAACTTTTTCGTCAACACGCCGGACATCAACCCGTTCTTTCTCCATGACTCGGGGCGCCCGGGGTTTCTCATCCGCGCCGCGCTGGCCAGCATGGGCTCGGGCCTGTGGGGCATGTACTCGGGGTTCGAGCTGTGCGAGTCGGCGCCGGTTCCGGGGCGCGAGGAATACCTCGACTCGGAGAAGTACGAGATCCGCCCCCGGGATTTCAGCGCTCCGGGCAACATCATTGCCGAGATCGCCCAGCTCAACCGCATCCGCCGGCAGAACCCGGCGCTGCATACCCACCTGGGCCTGCAGGTCTACAACGCCTGGAACGACAACATCCTGTATTTCGGCAAGCGTACCGCCGACCTCAGCAACTTCATCCTGGTGGCGGTCAGCCTCGACCCGTTCAACGCCCAGGAGGCGCATTTCGAATTGCCGCTGTGGGAGCTGGGCCTGCCCGACGATGCGCAAACCCAGGGCGAGGACCTGATGAACGGCCATCGCTGGACCTGGTACGGCAAGACCCAGTTCATGCGGATCGAACCCTGGCAGCAACCGTTCGGCATCTGGCGTATCAGCGTTGCTTGACGCGATCGGTGTAGCCGCTGCCGCAGGCTGCGATCGGCCCGGAACGGGACGCGCTCTTGGGGCCGTCGAAGACCCTGCGGGCCTTATCGCAGCCTCGCGGGGCTCGGCAGCGGCTACAGGCGCGATCGATGTAGCCGCTGCCGCAGGCTGCGATCGGCCCGGAACGGGACGCGCTCTTGGGGCCGTCGAAGGCCCTGCGGGCCTTGGCGCAGCCTCGCAGGCTCGGCAGCGGCTACAGGCGCGATCGGTGTAGCCGCTGCCGCAGGCTGCGATCGGCCCGGAACGGGACGCGCTCTTGAGGCCGTCGAAGGCCCTGCGGGCCTTGGCGCAGCCTCGCGGGCTCGGCAGCGGCTACAGGGCAGTGACACAGCCACGGACCAATGAATTTTTCAGGAGTTACCCATGGCGAAGAAAACCAGGTCAGCCACCTTCATCAAGGACCCGCTCTGGTACAAGGACGCGGTGATCTATCAGGTTCACGTCAAATCCTATTTCGACTCCAACAACGACGGGATCGGCGACTTTCCCGGGTTGATCGCCAAGCTCGACTACATCGCCGACCTGGGTGTGAACACCATCTGGCTGCTGCCGTTCTACCCCTCGCCGCGCCGCGACGACGGCTACGACATCGCCGAATACCGCGGCGTCAGTCCGGACTACGGGACCCTGGCCGATGCCCGGCGGTTTATCGCCGAGGCCCACAAGCGCGGGCTGCGGGTGATCACCGAGCTGGTCATCAACCACACCTCGGACCAGCACCCCTGGTTCCAGCGGGCGCGCAAGGCCAAGGCCGGCTCCAAGGCGCGGGATTTCTATGTGTGGTCCGATGACGATCAGAAGTACGACGGCACGCGGATCATCTTTCTCGACACCGAAAAATCCAACTGGACCTGGGACCCGGTGGCCGGCCAGTACTTCTGGCACCGCTTCTATTCCCACCAGCCGGACCTCAACTTCGACAACCCGCAGGTGATGAAGGCGGTGCTGTCGGTGATGCGCTACTGGCTGGACATGGGCATCGACGGCCTGCGCCTGGACGCCATTCCCTACCTGATCGAGCGCGACGGCACCCACAACGAGAACCTGCCCGAGACCCACGACGTGCTCAAGCAGATCCGCGCCGAGATCGATGCCAACTACCCGGACCGCATGCTGCTGGCCGAGGCCAACCAGTGGCCGGAAGACACCCAATTGTATTTTGGCGATGTGAAGGGCAACGACGGCGACGAATGCCACATGGCCTTCCACTTCCCGCTGATGCCGCGCATGTACATGGCGCTGGCCCAGGAAGACCGCTTCCCGATCACCGACATCCTGCGCCAGACCCCGGAGATTCCCGCCAACTGCCAATGGGCGATTTTCCTGCGCAACCACGATGAGCTGACCCTGGAGATGGTCACCGACCGCGAGCGCGACTACCTGTGGAACTACTACGCCGCCGACCGCCGCGCGCGGATCAACCTGGGGATTCGCCGGCGCCTGGCGCCGCTGATGGAGCGCGACCGGCGCCGGGTCGAGCTGCTCAACAGCCTGCTGCTGTCGATGCCCGGCACGCCGACCCTGTATTACGGCGACGAGATCGGCATGGGCGACAACATCTACCTGGGCGACCGCGATGGCGTGCGCACGCCGATGCAATGGTCGATCGACCGCAACGGCGGCTTCTCCCGGGCCGACCCGGCGAGCCTGGTGTTGCCGCCGATCATGGACCCGCTGTACGGCTACCAGTCGGTGAATGTCGAGACCCAGGCCGGCGACCCGCATTCGCTGCTCAACTGGACCCGGCGCATGCTGGCGATCCGCAAACAGTCCAAGGCCTTCGGCCGCGGCAGCCTGAAGATGCTGTCGCCGAGCAACCGCCGGATCCTCGCCTACACCCGCGAATACACCGGGCCCGACGGCAAGCACGAAATCATCCTCTGTGTGGCCAACGTCTCGCGCAGCGCCCAGGCGGCGGAGCTGGACCTGTCGGCGTTCGCCGGCATGGTGCCGGTGGAGATGCTCGGCGGGAACGCCTTCCCACCGATCGGCCAGCTGAATTTCCTCCTGACCCTGGCACCCTACGGTTTCTACTGGTTCGTCCTGGCGGCGGAAAACCAGATGCCGAGCTGGCATGTGGAGCCGGCCCAGAGCATGCCGGACTTCACCACCCTGGTGCTGAAAAAGCGCCTCGAGGAATTGCTCGAAGCGCCGTCGCGCACCACTCTGGAGCAGAGTTCGCTACCGACCTGGCTGCCCAAGCGGCGCTGGTTCGCCGGCAAGGACAGCGCCATCGAACAGGTGCATATCGCCTACGGCGTGCGCTTCGGCGATCCGCAGCATCCGGTGTTGCTCAGCGAGCTGGAGGTCAGCGGCGGCGGCCAGAGCGGGCGCTACCAACTGCCGTTCGGCCTGCTCGGCGAAGAGCAGATCGGCGCCGCGCTGCCGCAGCAACTGGCCCTGGCCCGGGTTCGCCGGGGTCGCCAGGTGGGGCTGATCACCGACGCCTTCGCCCTGGAAAGTTTTGTCCACAATGTCCTGCAGGCGATCCAGACGCACACCGTACTGCCCTGTGGCGAGGGCGAGATCCGCTTCGAGGCCACGCAGCAGCTGGCCGCGCTCGGCCTGGGCGCGGACTCCGAGGTGCGCTACCTGTCCGCCGAGCAGTCCAACAGCTCGGTGGTGATCGGTGGCAGCCTGGTGCTCAAGCTGATCCGCAAGGTGGCCAGCGGCGTGCACCCGGAACTGGAGATGGGCGCCTACCTGACCGCCGCCGGCTTCCAGCACATTTCACCCTTGCTCGGTTCGGTGATTCGTCGGGACGGGCAGGGCGACAGCCTGTTGATGATCGCCCAGGGCTACCTGAGCAATCAGGGCGACGCCTGGGAGTGGACCCAGAACAACCTGGAGCGGGCGATCCGCGACGAACTGGCCGACGCCATGTCCGAGCAGGACCAGCATTACAACGCCCTGGGCGAGTTGCGCGACTTTGCCGGCATGCTCGGCCAGCGCCTGGGGGAAATGCACCAGATCCTCGCGGCGCCGACCGCCAACCCGGACTTTCGCGCGCAGCCGAGCACGGACAAGGATGCCCAGGCCTGGGCCAGGCAGATCGGCGCGCAGCTGGAACGCGCCTTGCACTTGCTCCAGCAGCATCACGCCGAGCTGACGGCCGAGGATCAACAGCGCGTGGCGTCATGGACCCGACACAAGCAGGCGATCCTGGCGCATATCCAGGGCCTGGCGAAACAGGCGGTCGGCGGCTTGCGCATGCGCGTCCACGGCGACCTGCACCTGGGCCAGGTGCTGGTGATCAAGGGCGATGCCTACCTGATCGATTTCGAGGGCGAACCGGCGCGGCCGCTGGACGAGCGCCGGGGCAAGCACAGCCCGTACAAGGACGTCAGCGGCGTGCTGCGCTCCTTCGACTATGCCGCGGCGCTGGCCCTCAGCGGCCAGAGCCTCGACGCTTCGGCCCACACCCTGGCGGCCCGGCAGCGGGTTGCCGAGCGTTATCTGCACGAAGCCCGCGAGTCGTTTGTCCAGGCGTACCGGCTGGCGACAGCTAGTCTTGCTCATGCCTGGCAGGACAAAAACGGGGAGGACGCCGCGCTGGCCTTGTTCAGCCTGGAAAAAGCAGCCTACGAAGTGGTGTATGAAGCGGAAAACCGTCCTGCCTGGCTCGCGGTACCGCTGCGCGGGCTGCAGGCGCTGCTGAGTGATATGAAGGTTGAGTGATGTGAAACCCTTTTCCGATACAAAAAGTGGTGGAGAGCAGTCATGAGTTTCTCGAACAAGGAACAGGGTGAGGTCAAACAGGCAATGCCCGGCGCCCGGGATGTCGAGGCGCTGGTGCGTGCCGAGCACCAGGATCCCTTTGCCGTACTCGGCCCCCATGGCGACGACGCCGGTGGCCAATTCATTCGTGCCTTCCTGCCGGGCGCCCTGAGTGTGCAGGTGCTGGCCCGCGATGGCACTACCGTGCTGGGTAGCCTGGAGGGCACCGAGGTGCCGGGGCTGTTCGTCGGGCATTTTGCCCAGGCCCAGCCCTATCTGCTGCGCACCCAATGGGCCGGTGGCGAGCACATCGGCGAAGACCCTTACAGCTTCGGCCCGTTGCTGGGAGAGATGGACCTGTACCTGTTCGCCGAGGGCAACCACCGCGACCTCAGTAGCTGCCTCGGCGCGCAGCTGAAAACCGTGGATGGCGTCGACGGCGTGCGTTTCGCGGTCTGGGCGCCGAATGCCCGGCGGGTCTCGGTGGTCGGCGACTTCAACGTCTGGGACGGGCGGCGGCACCCGATGCGCCTGCGTCATCCGTCCGGGGTCTGGGAGCTGTTCATCCCGCGCCTGGGCCCGGGCGAAGCCTACAAATATGAAATCCTCGGCGCCCACGGCATCCTGCCGCTGAAATCCGACCCGGTGGCGCTGGCCACCCAGCTGCCGCCGGACACCGCCTCGAAAGTCGCCAGCCCGCTGAGCATCGACTGGCAGGACCTCGACTGGATGCAGGCCCGGGGCGAGCGCCAGCGCGCGGACGCACCCCTGTCGATCTACGAGCTGCATGCCGGCTCCTGGCAATGCGAGGTGGACGATCTGGGCGAGGTGGCGCGCCAGTACGACTGGCACGAACTGGCCGAGCGCCTGATCCCTTACGTGCAGAACCTGGGGTTCACCCATATCGAGCTGATGCCGATCATGGAGCATCCCTTTGGCGGCTCCTGGGGTTACCAGCCGCTGTCGCAGTTTGCCCCCAGCGCCCGCTACGGCAGCGCCGACGACTTCGCGGCGTTCGTCAACGCCTGCCACCTGGCGGGCATCGGCGTGATCCTCGACTGGGTGCCGGCGCACTTTCCCACCGACGCCCACGGCCTGGCGCAGTTCGACGGCACCGCACTGTACGAATACGGCAACCCGCTGGAAGGTTTCCACCAGGACTGGGACACCTTGATCTACAACCTGGGGCGCACCGAGGTCCACGGTTTCATGCTGGCGTCGGCGCTGCACTGGCTCAAGCATTTCCATGTCGACGGCCTGCGGGTGGATGCCGTGGCCTCGATGCTCTACCGCGACTATTCGCGCAACGCCGGGGAGTGGGTGCCCAATCGCCACGGCGGGCGCGAGAACCTCGAAGCCATTGATTTCCTCCGTCACCTGAATGACGTGGTGTCCCTCGAGGCACCGGGAGCCCTGGTGATCGCCGAGGAGTCCACGGCCTGGCCCGGCGTCAGCCAGAGCACCCAGCAGGGCGGCCTGGGTTTCGCCTATAAATGGAACATGGGCTGGATGCACGACTCGCTGCACTACATCCAGCAGGACCCGGTGTACCGCGCCCATCACCATAACGAGCTGAGTTTCGGCCTGGTGTATGCCTGGTCCGAGCGCTTCATCCTGCCAATCTCCCACGACGAAGTGGTGCACGGCAAACACTCGCTGATCGACAAGATGCCCGGCGATCGCTGGCAGAAGTTCGCCAACCTGCGGGCCTACCTGAGCTTCATGTGGACCCACCCGGGCAAGAAGCTGCTGTTCATGGGCTGCGAGTTCGGCCAGTGGCGCGAGTGGAACCACGATCAGCAACTGGACTGGTACCTGTTGCAATACCCCGAGCACCGTGGCGTGCAGAAACTGGTGGGCGACCTCAACCGGCTGTACCGCGAGCATCCGGCGCTGCACGACCAGGACGACGCGCCCCAGGGCTTCCAGTGGCTGATCGGCGACGACGCGATCAACAGCGTCTACGCCTGGTTGCGCTGGAGCAAAGAGGGCAAGCCGCTGCTGGTGGTGGCCAACTTCACCCCGGTGCCGCGCCAGGCCTACCGGGTCGGCGTGCCGTTCGCCGGGCGCTGGGGCGAGTTGCTCAACAGCGACTCCGACACCTACGCCGGCTCCAACTATGGCAACGGTGGCGGGGCCTTCACCGAGGATGAGCCGAGCCACGGCCAGGCGTTGTCGCTGGTGTTGAACCTGCCGCCGCTGGCGGTGCTGATCCTGCAGCCCGAGGGCTGACCGCTGCGCGCAGCGGATCGCGAGCAAGCTCGCTCCTACAAGGACGCTATATATCCTGTAGGAGCGAGCTTGCTCGCGATAAGGCCCGCTCAGGCATCATCAGTTTGTCCTTGAGAACCCAATCCCCTGTAGCCGCTGCCGCAGGCTGCGATCGGGCTCGCAGAGCCCGCAACCCGGACAACGCGTATTGCCGACGCCTCCTTTGCCTCGGCTGCGCCGCCGATCGCAACCTGCGGCAGCGGCTACGCAGGTTTTTACCAGCGCATCCGCACACCCAGGCTGCCGATCAGCCCGTTGAGGTCGTTGTCGTCCACGTCGCTGCTGTAGTCGGCGCTCACATACAGGCTGACGACGGGGGTAATCCTGGCCACCAGGCCCAGGCCGACTTCAACTGTGGAGGACTTGTGGCTGCTGCTGATCTTGTCGACCTTGTCCAGGGTCAGCACATCGCCGCTGTACACCGTGTGCCACAAGCTGGTGCGCACATAGGGTTCCAGCGAGTGCCCGGCGACGTCATAACGACCTTGCAGATGGGCCCCGACGCGGCCGCTCCAGGCGTTCAGGTTGCCGGCGGAGCGGGTGCTGCTGTCGGCATTCGGGTTGTCCAGGCTGACGCGCTGGTTGATCAATTGCGCCTGGGGTTCGACCACCCAGTTGTCGCTGATACCGATGGGAATCCCGCCTTGCACCGACAGGGTCACCGCGCTGCCTTCGGCGGCTTGCCGCTGGCCTTGCTCGGTGCGGCTGAAGCCGCTGACCCGGGCGCCGCTGGCCGACAGGTCGACGTGCCAGCCCTGCGGGCCGGTCAGGCTCCAGAACGCGCCAAGACTTTGACCCTGGACACTGAAACTGTCGTTACGCGGGTCGCTGAAACCGCCGGGCATTCCCTGGCTGTTGGCCTGGAACTGGCTCTGGCCGCCCAACAGGCCGATGCGCTGGGTATGCCCGCTGCTGCTTTCCAGGGTGTAGAGCACCGAGCCGCCGGGCGTACCGTTGATGCTGCTGGCAAAACGCGAACCGAGATAGCCGACTTCGGTCTGCCGCGCCGCGGGCCCGTACGACGGGTCCCAGACCTGCGGGCTGCCTTGCACGATGCCCAGGCTGTTGCCCATGGGCTGGCTGGCCGGCATGGGCGTCGCGGATGTCGCGGGTGTCAACAGGCGGTTCAGGAGCAGGTCCTGGCGATACCAGAGCTGCGCCTCATCCTCGGCAGGGGATGCTTGTACCTCCATGGAAGAACACAGCAATACCGAAGCGGAAACTGTGCACAGAATGATCTTGATCTCTTGTGGGGTGAGTGAAGTTTTCATGGAGGGCTACCTTGCAATCGCATGCCGTGTCTCGCCGTGGCGTCTCTCCTACCCCGAATGAGGGGCGACCGAGTTCGTTGAGGCAAGGCTCGGCGACCCGCTCTAGAGCAGGTATCCGAGGCTTGCCCCTGGTTGTATTTCCGGGGGTAGTAAGCTGTAGCTAAGGAGACGACAGGGAAGCCGTCAAGAAAATGACCGACCAGCGGCGTAGGAGATTTAGGCGTTGTAACCGACTGAAAAAAAGCGTTTCTCTAAGTTCTTGTTTGCGCGGAAAAACGTCAAGAAAGGCGAGAGAAAGCGATTTTCGGTAGCCCGCTACCGACTCGCCCGTGTGCGCGAGTCGGTCATTTTCCTGTGCCAGGGACGGTGTCAGCCCTTGGCCAGCTCGCTGGCCGCTTCGTCGATCAGCCCGGCGACCTCGCTGGCCTGGGAGGCGAGGGAGGCGTGACTGGCGGCCAGGCTGATGATTTTTTTCGCCCCCAGGCGCGCGGCCATGCGCTGCTGGTTTTGCGGGGCGATCATCCGGTCCTCGGTGGAAATCTGGTACCAGGACGGCTTGTGCTTCCAGGCGGGGGTGCCGATGGGGTCGCCGAAGGTGCTGGCCAGCGGCGCCTTCTGGGTCAGGCCCATGACCAGCCCGTCCTGCTCCGGCAGGTCCTGGCAGAAGCTTTCATGGAACAGCTCCGGCTGGACCCAGAGGTAACCGTCGCTGTCGGGTTGCAGGTTCGCCGCGGCCACCGGCGGATGCTGCTGGGTGATGCTGCCCGGGCTTTCGCCGGCGTCGGGGGCGAAGGCGGCGATGTACACCAGGCCCGCGACATTCGGTGCCAGGCCGGCCTCGGTGATCACCGCGCCGCCATAGGAATGCCCGACCAGCAGCACCGGGCCTTGCTGCTGGGCCACCAGCTTGCGGGTGCGCTCGACGTCGTCGGCCAGCGAGGTCAGCGGCAGCTCCACCGCGCGAATTCGCGTGTAGCCCCGTTGCAACAGCTCGACAATGACCTTGTTCCAGTGGGCGGCACCGCCCCAGAAACCATGGACCAGCACAATCACGGGTTTGTCACTCATGGGATGACTCCTTGGTAAACACACCAGACAGCGCCCTGACGCTATGGGCAGCGTCGGAATGAGAGTGGTCGAGTATTGGTGACAATCGCCGGCGGTGCACGGCGAATGTTCGAGTGGATATTCAGAGGTGCACTTCGACCGCCAGCGGCAGGTGATCCGACAGATGAGTCCAGGGTTTGTGCCCGAGGATCTTCGGCGCGTGGCTGCTGGCATTGCGCAGGTAGATGCGGTCCAGGCGCAGCAGCGGCCAGCGTGCCGGGTAGGTCTTGGCCGGGCTGCCATGGTGGCGTTCGAAGGCTTCGTGCAGGTCGTTGCGACGGGCGAGGGTGGCGTTGCCATGCAACTGCCAGTCGTTGAAGTCGCCGGCGATGATCACCGGCGCATCGTCCGGCAGCGACTCGAGCAACTGGCACAACAGCGCCAGCTGCAGCTGGCGATGACTTTCCAGCAGGCTCAGGTGCACGCAGATCGCGTGCACTTCGGCATGCCCCGGTACATCCAGCACGCAATGCAACAGCCCGCGGCGCTCGGGGCCGGTGATCGAGACATCGAGGTTGCGGTACTGGCGGATCGGGTATTTCGACAGCAGGGCGTTGCCGTGATGGCCGTCGGGATAGACCGCGTTGCGCCCATAGGCGAAGTCGCTCCACATGCTGTCGGCGAGAAACTCGTATTGCGACTGCTGGGGCCAGTTGCTGTAGCGGTTGGCGTGGCGATCGTGCTCGCCCAGCACTTCCTGGAGAAACACCAGGTCGGCCTGGGTGCTGCGGACCGCGTCACGTAGCTCCGGGAGAATGAAACGGCGGTTCAGGGCGGTGAAGCCCTTGTGGGTATTGACGGTCAGGATGCGCAGGCGATGGATCGCCGGGGTTTCGTCTGGCGCTGCCGACGTGACCGGGCGCCTGGTTGAATCGGTGCTCACGCTCACTCCTCGTAATCAGGGCGGTTACTCATGCGACTGACACTTTGCCGGTCAGTTCAGGTTTTTCCCCGGTCTGCCTGCAGCGGGCAGCCCTACATGAAAATGATTTCGTAGGACTGGCGCAGCCGCTCCAGCACCACCGGCGTCAGCGTCGGGGCCAGGCCAATGCCCGGGTCGCCCTGCAACTGGCTGGCATAGGCATGCGCCGCATGACGCTTGCGGGCCACGGTCCAGGTGTCGAGGCGCAGCTTGCGGGCGCGGTGCCAGGGCAGCAGGTGCTCATCGCGCGCCGGCCAGTGCCAGGCCCATACCGGCACTTCGTGGAATGCCACGCCGGCCTGGGCCGCGGCCTTGGCGCTGGCCCGGCCGACGGCGTCGTGGTCGTCGTTGCCGTCTTCGCGCCAAGTGCTGAACACCACGTCATCGGGGCGCAGGTAGCGGCCGATGAACTGGCTCAGCTGGTGCTCGCGTTCCTGCAGGCCGCTGTCGGCAAAACCGCCGCGAATCCACTGCAGGCTGTGCAGGGGCAAGCCCAGGCGGCGCAGGGCCTCGACACTTTCCTGGGGGCGGAACACGCTCAGGCGCCGCTCGGACCACAGGTCGGAGCCGGGGTGGCTGGCGCTGCCGTCGGTGACGGAAATCAGTTGCAGCGGATGGCCGTGGTGGGCCAGTACCTGCAGCAGGCCGCCGCAGGTCAGCACTTCGTCGCCGGGGTGCGGGGCGATGACCACCGCGCGAAAGCCGGGCGGCACCAGGCTGGCAAGGTTGATGGGGGGGACGTCGAGCAGTTGGCGGGCGCCGTTCCAGACCTGCTCCGGCCAGTTGTCGCTCAGGGGTATGGATCTCATGGGTGTCACATCCTTGTTCCGGGGCAGTCGGCGTGCGGTGATGAACCGGGCCGCTTGGGTTCGCACCCGGCGTCGGTTCGGGTGCCGGCGCTCCATACCTTGGATTGCCGTCCTGCAAGAGTGATCAATCATACACAGCCGTTGGCCGCCGTCGCAGGGGCCAGCGGTTTTTTTCTGGTGGCGACGCTCAGGTGCTCAAGATAGCGGGGAATGGACGTTTGGCACCATCGTACATTTGTCTGATGGGCCCGCCGCTGCCCGCCACACCATCTGGCACCTGGCCAACAGGCTGCTCAATCCTCTCCCTCGTGCTGCAGTTCGAACAGCAGCAGCGAGCGCCCGGTCACCGAGTACTGGTGGCCGAACTCGAAGCGTTCCTGGCCTTTCACCGAAGGCTGGTTGGTGTCGAGCATGCAGGTCCAGAAGCCGCCATCGGGCACTTCCGGCAGGCAGAAGTTGACGATGTCGTGATGGGCGTTGACCACTAGCAGCAGGGTCGCGTCGGCGCCGGGGCGGCGGATTCCGGTTTCCTGGGCGCGGCCGTCGAGCAGCATGCCCAGGCAGCGACCATGGCTGTCCTGCCATTGTTCGATGGTCATTTCGCTGGCGTCTGGGGCGAGCCAGGTGACGTCCTTGACCCCGATGTCCTCGTTGTAGTTGCCCACCAGGAAGCGTCCGCGGCGCAGGATCGGATAGGCCATGCGCAGCTTGACCAGGCGCTTGACGAACTTGAGCAGCGACTTGCCGTCGTCGTCCAGGTCCCAGTTGACCCAGCCGATTTCGCTGTCCTGGCAATAGGCGTTGTTGTTGCCGTGCTGGGTGCGGGCGAACTCGTCGCCGGCGACGAGCATCGGCGTGCCCTGGGCCAGCAGCAGGGTGGCGAAGAAATTGCGCATCTGGCGCAGGCGCAGCGCATTGATCTGCGGGTCGTCGGTGGGGCCTTCGACGCCGTGGTTCCACGACAGGTTGTGGTTGCTGCCGTCCTGGTTGTCCTCGTCGTTGGCTTCGTTGTGCTTGTCGTTGTACGACACCAGGTCGTGCAGGGTGAAGCCATCGTGGGCGGTCACGAAATTGACAGAGGTATAAGGCCGCCGGCCGCGCTGGTTGAACATCTCGCCGGAGGCGGTCATGCGCGCGGCGAAGTCGGCGAGCTGGCCGTCGTCGCCTTTCCAGAAGGCGCGCACGGTGTCG
>NZ_JACMZT010000042.1:0-56278 GCF_017349615.1 Pseudomonas sp. GW531-T4 | reverse complement strand
TAAGTTGGTGGGGTTGGGGGCGCTTGAGACTGATTTGCTGTGACGAGTCCCTTCTAAAGATTGAATACGGCATTGAGCGCTTCTCTCTGAGGCGCTTGCCGGCGAAGGGGATAAGGTCACCATTGCTGATGGAGCACCGTCCGAACACCTCTACAGGTTCACGGTGGTCTATTTATCGTTTCCATACTCTGCATTCCACATGCAAACAGTATTGGCGCAAGTACTAAAGGTGCGGAGTGGTACTCCTGCCTTTTGCTGCATCACCTTTCAGAGCGCCATCACAGAGCTTTGTAGCTTCTCTTCGCCCAAGATCCTTTGATCGTGTCCAGCTTTACGGCGGTTATGGCTCAGGCTAAGGTGCTGGCACAAGGACATGATTTTCTAGCAGTTGTCCAAGGAAGGTTCCCCATGGGATAGAACGTTTTGTCGTTCTCCCACCGTTCCTTCGAATTGCCAAGCAAAGTGCTGTCATCGATTGCCAATAGATATGGTGATGGATGCTCCAGTGGGTTGAGCTGGGCATCCTGAACGTCAAGATATTGCTAATCGAAGGCTGGAAACATGGATTTTTCGACACTGGTGCATTTGTGGAGCGCTGCGCGCTTTGAACAGCTCATCGCTCCAACGATGGTCGTTGGGTTTGTCACCGTTTTATGTACTTGGTACCTAGTTCGATATTTCTACCGGTCATTTCGCCTGAGCAGCAGGTTAAAGAAACTGACCGCACATTTGCTGAAAGCGCGGTCTCTAGCGGCTCCTCAGCGTCGGACTGAATTGGAGAGCCTGTTCAAGGGTACCAATCTTGAGCACTCCTGGCGGGAGTACGCCGAAACATTGCATGACCAGTTTGAGCTTTCGGAAGGTGAGCAAGTACTCGTCCGCTCACGTGCTACCGCCGGCGCAGCACACTTTTTTTCACCTCAAAGCGTCATTGATACCCCACTCGGAACAGAGTTTTATAAACATCTGCCGGGCATTTTGACGGGCATCGGTATTGTCGGGACTTTTTTTGGTCTGATGCTAGGGCTGCAGCATTTTGACCCCAGTACACCTGAGCTGGTCAACAGTAGCGTCGACAAGCTTTTAAAGGATGTATTGTTTGCTTTCATAGGCTCTTTCATTTCGATTATGGCTTCTATCGCTGTGACGATCACTGAGAAGTGGCGCCTCGGCCGTTGTTACAAGCACCTTGAGACATTCAACGAAACCATCGATGGCCTGTTCGACAGTGGCGTTGGCGAGGAGTACCTGGCAGAGCTTGTACGTTCGAGTGCAGAAAGCTCGGTGCAGACGCGTCAGCTTAAGGACAGTCTGGTCACTGACTTGCGTGAGATGCTGCAGAACCTGGTTGATACCCAAGTTCGGGAAAGCCTCAAATTAGCCGATACCTTATCGGCCACTTACCGTGACTCTGGTCAGCTGCTGGCCGATCAGGTGAGCGGTGCAATTGAAAACAGTCTCAAATCCCCCCTTGAAGCCATCGCGGGCGCGGTTCAGGCCGCTAGTGGCGAACAGTCAGGGCAAGTGCAGAATCTTCTTCAGGATGTTCTGGTTGCCTTCATGAATAAGTTGGAAGGTACATTCGGTCAGCAATTCAATGGGCTGCACGAATTGATGGGGCAGTCTGTCGCTGCAATGCAATCGATGCAGCAAGGCTTTTCCACGCTTATTCAAGATATGCGTTCGGCGAGCGAGTCCTCTACCCAAAACAGCTCAACCATGATTGCAAAGTTGCTCTCTGATATGCAGACCGGACAAAGCGCCATGCAGGCCGGGATGAACGAGATGCTTGTCAATCTCCAGACTTCGATTGCCCGTATCGGTAATGAAGGCGAGGACGCAGGGGCTCGGATGGCACAACAGTTAGAAAAACTGTTCGCTGAAAGTGAGGCTCGCCAACAGGCGATGGCTGAGAACCTTCAGGCCTTTGTTGAGTCGATCAAGCAGAACATTGGCCAAGGGCAACAGGAAACCATGGCGAAAATTGCCGGCTCTGTTGAGGTGCTGGGTGAGCAACTTTCGGCGGTGTTCAAGCAACTGGAACATGGTCAGCAGCAGATGGATCAGTCGACCCGTGCTGCACAGGCTGATCTGCATCAAGGTACCCGCGATTTGGTGGGTGGATTAGATGAACAAGTAAAGGCATTGCTGCAAACAGTTACAGAGCAACAAAAATCTGCGCAGGACACCGTTAAAGCATTGAGTGCTCAAACAGAACAGCACTTACAGAGCATGCAGCAAGGTGCTGACAAGATGCGGATGGCGGCAGAGCGGTTCGAAACGGCTGGACAGAGCGTTGCTCGCGCCAGTGAGTCGACCGCGGGTTTGATGGGGACAGTCCAGGGTGCAGGAACTGAACTCGCTCAAGCATCCCGTGAGTTAAACACTGTAGTTGCAGACTACCGGAACAATCGTGAAGCACTGGCGAAAACCTTGGCAGTGATCGAAGGCGTTGTTGCAAGCGCACAAGGGGAAGCTAGCGGCCGTAGCCAATACCTTCAGGACCTGAAGGTTCAAAGTGAGCGGATGCAGGCGCTTAATCGTGAAGTGTATGAGTACCTGGAAAATATCAGTGGTGTGCTGGGTAACGGCTTCAAAGAGTTTGGTGAAGGCATGGATCGGGCCTTGAGACAAACACTCGGTAGTCTGGATGCCGAGCTTGATAAAGCGGTCAAAAGCTTGGCCGGCGGGGTAGAGGGGGTCAAGGAAAGTCTCGAAGATTTCGGCGACATCATGGAACGCATCAGGCAGTAACGGAGGCTAGTCGATGTTTGGTAAGCAAATGCCTTCGGCAACCCGTCCAAGAGACGAAGGAGAAAAGCCTTTCTGGATCTCCTTCGCTGATTTGATGACGGCGATGATGATTCTTTTTTTGGTGGTAATGGTTGCAGCCTTGAGCTCCGTAACTCAGCGTATTAACCAGGCAGAGCAGGGTGAGAAACAACGTAGTCAAGACATTAGCCAGATCTGCGAACATCTCAGTCTCAAGGCTAAAGCTGCTAATAGAACAATCGTTGTGGATTGCAAAGACAACAGAATCAGCTTCGGCGATGCCGGCCGCTTTGGGCATAACCAATATGCGCTGAGCAGCGAGGGGCAAACAGCGCTACAGGATGTTGTTCCTATGATTTTGGATGCGGCAAACAGTGACGAAGGGCGGAAGTGGTTTAAGCAGGTTGTGATTGAGGGATCGACTGATACCGATGGTTCTTACCTATATAACCTGCATCTTTCTTTGCAGCGTTCAGAGTGGGTGATGTGCAGCTTGTTGGATAGTCGCAGCCCACTTCAAGTTGGATTGTCGCCTGAGCACCAACAACAAATTCGGTCGATATTCCTTGCGGGTGGTGTCTCGTTCAACAATGCAAAGGACACCAAGGAAGAAAGTCGACGAGTAGAACTGCGCATGCAGTTCTTTGGCCTCAAGGAAAAGGAAGAAAACCTCAAACCTGAGGTGCCAGTGTTCAATAACACCGATATGGAAAAATGTCAGTTGGCGATGAACCGATGACTAGCCCAATTGTAAGGCTTTCCGCCGCTATCGATTTGGGGCTGTCTGTATATCGCACAGGACACGCGTCTGAGCCACTGGCGCGGTTCCCCCGCCTGGGAGCTGCGAGAGTTGATCTTTACGAGAGATTCGAGCGTGCTGAAAAGGCCCTACCTCCGCCCCAGGAAAAACGCCGTGAGGCAATAAACAAATTCCGAAATGTTCTCCCACTCAGTGCTTCAGAGTGGCGGTTGGTTTTCGCCGGTCTTTCAGATAAGACCGAGCGTGTGGGGCCGATCTTGGAAGATGAACAGCTTTTTGTTCGTGTTCATAAAGAGGTTCATGACCGTATCGAAAAGAGAAAACTAAGTCGTCGAGACTGGTTGGCGCTGTGCTTCAGCTACTTTGGGTATGAGGCTTCCACTCCTGATCAGAATGCTAATTGGTGTCTGTTAAGGGCGGATATCCAGCTTGGTTTTGATTGTGTTAGTGCTCAGCAAAGGCGCGAGAAAGAATGGATTCAGATCGTCCAACAGCATCAGGAACTCTTTTCTGAGCAGGCGGGTGCACGATTGGGTGACCAGATGTTTAATGGTGAGATTAGCGATCTTTCTGCACTGCAGACGATTGCGCAGATCCCAGATAGCAGTTGGCTGTGGCGTCGAATCTTTAATGTCCTCATCTCCCGCATTTTCATGTTGGACGATACCGAGTTTGCCCAGCGTCTACCGGATCTGGTGGATATAGGCCGCCAGCACCCGCGTTACATGAACGATGTTCTCAGTGCCTGTCTTTCCCGCTATCACTTGGCTGATTATCGGGAAAAACCGTCGTCACTCTTGAAACAGGTCGCCCTCGATAACTGGGGAAGTCCGCAGATTCGCTCCAAGCAAAACAGCTGGCTGCAGTACGTTGACGAAAATGTCTGCGCAATGGTGGTTGCGTGGTTCGCTAAGGAAGACCTTGAGCACTTTTTCAATTTGCTGAAGGGGGAGGCAGAAGTCGATCAGTCGCGTCTGCATTATTGGCTGCGGTTCGCCAATCAGATGAGCTATACCCGAATCGTTATGGGGGCGGATGCTTGGAACGCTGGCGGACGAGACTTTGTTCATTTCCGTGAGAAAAATAAAGGGCGGCTTAGCCGGCTGATAGGGGCTCCAGGTCACAACAATGCTGTTGTCATGCAGATCGGGAACTATTTCTTTGTCGAGTTTTCCGGAACGGGCAATGCCTGCTACGTGTACCAAGCAGATAAGTCGCCGTTCAATCCAGACAAGACACAACTCGATTTGACCGATCTAAAACAGCCTTATCGTGCGCTGGATCGTATGCGGCATTCACCTGCACCAAGTCGTCCAAATCGCATAGAAGGTTGGCTCAGCAAGTTCGATGACTCGTTAGGGAAATGGGGGATTCGCGTGCAAAGTCAGATCAGTTCATCTGGTTCCCCCAAACCTGTGGCGCTTGAGGATCAGGTTCGTGATGCCCTGAAGTCGGTCCAATACAAAGTCTACGACCAACGTGCACGAGGTGGCGCCTTTCAAGTTCAGCTGAGTGTTGCAGACCAGACGGCAATCGCAGCACTTCTACGATTAGGCTTTAAGCCCGTCAATCACCAGCCCCTCAGGTTCTGGAGGCAATAATGCTCAAGCGTTTCCTTAAAGGCATAGGCCTGCAACAGGACGCATTGGTAACTACTGCACCAGTTTTTTCCATTGAGGAGCAGGGTCTTTGCTACCCCTTGAGTTTGGCTGAGGATGCTGAGTCCTGGCCATTGGCAAGCTATCTGGACCAGCTGGAAGAGGAGGAGTTTGTCTCCCAGCTCAGTGATCGCTGGTTGCTGACCTGGGATGAGCTTTATCGGCTTATTGATGATCCGGACCATGCGACGAGTGTGCCGTTGTTGGGCCTGCCTGCGCAGACGAAGCTCGTTCCTCAACTGAGCAGCCAAGGCAGCCTTGCCTCTAACGACTTTAAGGTCACTATCAGTGGTTGGCGCGACCCTCAGTCAAACGCCAGCATTCAGATACAGCGTATTGGCGGCACTATCCAATACAACGGAACAATTGAGGTTTTGCCTGAGTCATCTTGGAGGTTGACTGGTGCTGTACGACAACTTTATTTGGCTCAACAAAGTGAGCCAGGTGAAGTGACTAACCAGATCGGTTGGGCCAGCATCAGAAAGTTGGCACGCAACGCGAGTGCGGGTATGGACGGCTTCTTGGATAAAACGGTCGTCATCAAACCTGAAAGCCTGCGGCTCAATCCACGAAAATCGACGGTGGGTAATACGCCGGTGATTGAGCTGGAGCCCAGCTTCGAAGGTCAACCGGCAAACTGGCTCGAGAGTTTCGATGGCGCCAAGCAGGTTCAGGATCGATATCGAGTTACGGATGATGACGGGTCGTTGACCCACGTTCTGATAGAGCCTGAGGTTAAATCAGTACTGGATTACGTTCGCTCGTTGCCCGGTCGACGAGTTGCTGGTGACGATGCGCTTTCATTTGTTCGTAATCCCTACAGCGCGCTAGGGGATAGTGCTGCACAGGTGTTGGACGCAGACACTTATGAAGAGGATCTGATTGAGGCTGGGATCTTCTTTCATCGTTTTAACCTGGAGCCGAAGTTGGATGATGCTGGTCATCGAATTGAGAGGGTAAACCTGACTCTCGAACCAATTTCGCCAGTACCGCAAGCCTCCATCGAAATCACGTTCAATGCGGCGCATGAGCTTGCGCCTTTCGTACATGAATTGCATGTGAAACTGGCCGCCGGTATGCCAGCGGGCTTCTGGCAAGGATACGAGCTTGAACTCAGCGATTTTGATTTACGCCAGCTCGCGGGAATTGGAGAGCTGCTTAAGCGTTGGCAAAATGAAGCAGCTGGTATTGAGTTTGACTCAGTACTGGACCTTTCACTCTATGGCGACCGAGTAACGGGTATCGGTGAAGCCGAGCGCATCACATCACCATTCCTGGTCAAAGAGGCAACTGAAAACTGGTTGCCACCGGATGTTGCAATGCTTGGCATTGATGCGGAGATTTTGGGGCGGTGGGATCCCTCCGACCGTGCTCAATTCGAGGTTTTTGAGCAGCGACTGGACGAGGCTCGTGCCGCGGGTGACGAATTGGTTTATTTACCTGAGTCTGAGACACCTCTTCCTATTGCTGTAGCGGAGCAGCTCTTTGATGCATGGTCAAAAAAGATTGCTCCTGTCGAGACTGCGTTGGTTAAGCCTGTCGATAAGGTCGGTCGTGCTGTTCTGCAGATTGGTCACAATATCGACGAACCCACCTACGTACAGGTTCGTCAGGCGGCCTTGCGAAGCGCTTTGGACGCAACGCCAGAGCTGCCTAATCTCCTAAAGCCTGAAGTCGTGCTGCGGGACCATCAATTGCAAGGTGTCGCTTGGTTGCAGCATCTTTTCCGTCTGTCCCCCACGGATGTATCGGGTTGCTTGCTTGCCGATGATATGGGACTTGGAAAAACAATCCAGCTACTTACCTTTCTGGTCTGGTATCTCGAAAAGTATCCCGAAGATAAGCCAACGCTAATCGTCGCCCCGGTCTCGTTACTGGATAACTGGGAGCGTGAGCTTCGAAGATTCTTCTTTGCTGACGCTCTACCAGTACTGAAGTTGTATGGTTCAGCCTTGAGTGCTGTGAAGTTCAAAAAGGAGGAAATTCCTGCCGATTTGAAAGGCAAAGGCATCAAAAATCTTCTTCGTCCAGGGTGGATGGGCGATGCCAAAATTGTCCTGACAACTTACGAAACGCTTCGCGACCAAGAGTTTTCTCTGGCACGCCAGCAGTGGTCGATCGTTGTCTGTGACGAAGCGCAAAAGCTAAAGAATCCGGCTGCATTGGTGACACAGGCAGTCAAAGCTATTCCTGCGAGATTTCGAGTGGCCTGCACCGGGACACCTGTCGAGAACACGCTTATCGATCTATGGTGCCTTTTCGACTTCATCCAGCCGGGCTTTCTGGGTGGCTTGAACCAGTTTGGTCGCGAGTATCAGCGCCCAATCGAAGCTGGCTTGGAGCGCGATACTGTTGCCTTGGAGCGGCTTCGCGGGCTTATCGAGCCACAGACACTACGTCGTACCAAACAGGATATTGCCAAGGACCTACCTGCAAAAATTGAAGACTCGGCCTGCCGTGCACTGTTCATGCATACCTTACAGAGGAATCTGTACCTGTCTGAGGTATCCGCCTACAGCCAGAAGCAACAGATCAACGAGCAGCTCGATCAAAAGGCCTCCCATATGCTTGGCTTGCTGCACAAGCTCAAGCTCATTTGCGCCCATCCTTACAGCGTCCAGCCTGATAAAAGGCTGCGCGATAACTCACCGAAGCTTCAATGGTTGATGCAAACCCTCGAGTCCATCAAAAGAGCCGGCAAGGGGGATAAAGTGATTGTCTTCACTGAGTTGCGGGATATTCAGCGGGAATTACAGTACGCGATTCAGGAGCACTTTGGTTTCCGCGCCACCGTGATTAATGGCGAGACCAGCACCAGCAGCCAGAGTGCCAACAGTCGACAGAAGCTCATTGACCAATTCCAGGAGCTTCCAGGGTTTGGGGTGATCATCCTGTCGACCATTGCTGTCGGTTTTGGGGTGAACGTGCAGGCGGCCAACCATGTGATCCACTTTACCCGTTGCTGGAACCCAGCTAAGGAAGATCAAGCGACGGATCGGGCTTATCGGATTGGGCAGGAGAAGGATGTATATGTGTACTACCCGACTATTCGAGATGAGGCGATGCCAACGTTTGAGGCTACGTTGGATGAGTTGTTGAGCAAGAGGAGGGCATTGGCTCGGGACATGTTGAGTGGGGCTTCGGAGATTCAGGCATCAGAATTTGAAGCATTATTGGGGGCTCGTTGAAAGTCGAGCCCTTAGCCTTAGTGGTCATGGTGGGTGAGGAGGGCATGGGGGCTATCCGTAGGTTTCCCGTTTCTTTGTAGGAAGAAACGTAATATTCAATAAGAATATTTTCGCCGGATAGCGTTTGGAAATCATGCCATGTACGAATAATGTTCTCTGGAGGAGGACGGTTTTGAGGGCAGCTCATTACTCCTCAGCAAAGTAATCGCTGTCGAGCTGTTTTACCTCGTACACCTGCTTAACGCTCACCCCTAGGTTGTGCTCGACCATCAGCCGAGCCAGCTCGACACCATCGATCAGTACTACCTTGATATCCAGGCCAAGCGCGGCGTCCCTTGCACCCATGGAAAAATCCGAGGTGGTGATGAACACACCCTTGCGTGCCCGCTGGCGGGTCAGTGCGCCTATGAATTTGTCGATCTCAGGGCGATGTACGGTGTTGCTCCAACGCTTGGCCTGTAGGTAGATCACGTCCAGACCGAGCTTGTCTTCCTTGATGATGCCGTCGATACCACCGTCATTAGTGAGTTGAGTGGCTTTGCCGGCTTCCTTACGTGAGCCGCCGTAGCCCATGGCTAGCATCAAATCGACCACCACTTGCTCGAAGAAGCTCGGCGTTGCTGCTCGCACTTGAGCAAGCAGTTCATCCGCCAGTGATTGCACAAGCGCTTGATGGGCTTCGGCCAGCTGTTCGTCTGGAGTGGTTTCCGATGCGGCGATATCCAACGCAGCGGGTATGTCTGCCGTTTGTGGCTTGGCGGTATGGAAGTCAGCGAACTCAGGGAATTGTTTCAACCAGCTCACGGTGATGCGCTCTGGCCCATTGGACAAGGCATCGAGGCCACGTGCGGTGATCTGCACCATGCCTTTGGCGGGAATGGTCAGTAGTCCTGCCTTGTTTAGATAAGTCCGAGCCCAGCCTACGCGGTTATTGATCACCGTCTGATGCCCTGAAGGCAGGTGTTCTTTGCGCTCTTCCTCGGTCAGTTGGAACTGATCAGCAATGCGCTCGCGCAGTTCACTGAGTGGCAACGGTGCACCGTTCTGCACGGTGGTCAGCACCGGCCGCATAACGCTTTGAAAATCCGGAATTGGCATGGTCACTCCTTAACCCAGTTGATCGTTTTCAGCGAGGCCTGCTGCCGACTTCAGCATCTTCAAGATCACCAGCGCAAACGCTCGGCTCTTGGTTTCGTTATCCAAGACTTCAAGCGACAGTTTCTCGTGGTCGGTCATGGCATCCAGTACGGTATCCAGAACGCGCTTGGGAAACAGGCCATGCATCACTTGATCCACGGAGTGGTTGTTCACCTGAGCCATCACATCTTCCTGGCGGCTAATGCGCTGGGCGATACCGGTGAGGAACTGCAGTTGGTCGTCATCGCTTACCTCGGCCCCGAAGATATCGTTCAACGCCTCGATGATTTCCGACAAGCGCTTCTTCTCCGGGTCATGGGGCTTGCCGCTGCCCACATCACTGCCGGGTTTGAGGGTGTATTCGCCTTTTTCTTCATTCAGACGCAGTTGATGCTCCGCGCGCTTGCTCAGGCGGTAGTGGCTCAGTTGCAGCTCGCCCACGTCTACGTCGTCTTGTTGCAGGCGGTCCAAGCGCAGCAACGGGTGCAGATGTTTGGCGTATACGCAAAGCTGCTCCAGTTCGCGATCCTCATAGGGGATGATCTGCGAGAGGAACTCATACAGGCGCACAAAGCTCTGCAGGTTTTTGCGGAACAAGTCGAGCTGATCGATCTGCTCGCCGGCTTCTTTCAGCGCATGTTCGGCTTTTTTCAAGCCAGCACTGTCGCCATTGGCTTCAGCTGTGCGTTTGTAATCAAGCGCCTGCTGGTGCGATTCCAGTGAGAAGGTGTACCGCTTGGCAAAGCGTTCCTTGGCCGGCGTGCAGTAATAGCTGAGTTTGCTGGCGGCCGCTTTGGGGTCGAAGAAGGCCATGGCGAATGCCTCGACCTCTTGCCAGTGATAGATCCCCTCGGCATCCAGTTTCTTCTGCAGGTCATAAATGATCTGCGGGTCGGTGACATCGGTCAGCTCGGCCTTGGTGTAGTACGGCAAGAAGGCGTCGAGAATATCCTGCGGCTCGTTGAAGAAGTCGAGGATGAAGGTTTCCTTGCTGTCACCGAAAGTGCGGTTCAGCCGCGACAGGGTCTGCACGCAGTCCACGCCTTGTAGCTTCTTGTCTACGTACATGGCGCACAGCTTGGGCTGATCGAAACCGGTTTGGTACTTGTTAGCCGCGATCATCACGTTGAAGTCTTGGGTGTCGAAGGCTTCGGCCAGGTCGCGGCCATTCAGGCCCGGGTTAAGCAGGTTGCTGCTTTCCGTCACCTCTTCAGGGATCACCTCATCCGCTAGCACGCTGCCGGAGAACGCCACCAGCGGGTGCACATCGTTGTACCCCATCTGCTGTACGTAGGCTCTCACCGCCAACTGGTAACGCACTGCTTCCTGGCGGCTACCGGTGACCACCATGGCCTTGGCCTGACCATTGAGCAATTTGCGGATATTGGCGCGGAAGTGCTCGACGATCACTTCTACTTTCTGGCTGATGTTGTACGGGTGCAAACGCACCCAGCGCGCCAGCTTGATACGTGCTTTCTTACTGTCCACCTCTTCGTCTTCGCCATCCGGGTGGGCGATTTTCCAGGCAGTGCTATAGGTGGTGTAGTTGCGCAGCACGTCGAGGATAAAACCCTCCTCAATGGCCTGGCGCATGGAGTACAGATGAAACGCCTCCGGCTTGTTGCTGGAACTGGCCGGTAGAGTCGGATCGGCCGGGCGCCCGAACAGCTCCAGGGTCTTGGCCTTGGGCGTAGCGGTGAAGGCGTAGTAGCTGATGCGCTCATTCGGTTGGCGCGCCTGCACCGCGGCGTCCAGCAGCTCTTCGGCGCTGACTTCCTCAGCCTCCAGCGCATCGCTGCCGAGAATCTGTTTCAGCTTGCTGGCCGACGAACCGGTCTGCGAGGAGTGCGCCTCATCGGCAATCACCGCATAGCGCCCGCTGGCAAGCTTGGGGTATTTGTCTAGGGCATCAAACAGAGCTGGGAAGGTCTGGATGGTGACGATGATGATGCGCGTTTGCTCGGCCAGCGCCTCGGCCAGTTGCTCGGATTTGCTTTGGTTGCCGACGTCACGGCTGATGGGTTTGACCACACCCTGGGCGTGCTCGAACTGGTAGATGGTGTTTTGCAGTTGGCTATCCAACACCGTGCGGTCGGTGACCACAATCACCGAGTTGAACAGGCGCTGGCCGGCATCATCGTATAGCGAGGCCAGTTGATGGGCCGTCCAGGCGATGGAATTGGACTTGCCCGAGCCAGCGCTGTGCTGGATCAAATAGCGCTTGCCCGGCCCTTCAGTGCGGGTGGTGTTGATCAGCTTGTTGACCACTTCCCACTGGTGGTAACGCGGGAAGATCATCGTTTCTTTGGTTACCAGCGTGCCGTCGAAGCCTTCGCTGGTTTTTCTGTCCAGGTGCAGAAAGCGCCCCAGCACCTTGAGCCAGGCATCTGGCTGCAGGAGACGCTGCCACAGGTAGCTGGTGGCGTATTGGTTGTCATCGGCGGGCATTGGGTTACCCGCGCCACCTTCCTCGCTACCGAGGTTAAAGGGCAGGAAGAAGGTGTCCTTACCCGTTAGTTTCGTGGTCATCGCCACTTCATTCTGGCCCACGGCAAAGTGCACCAGAGCACCACGTTTGAAGGTCAGCAGTGGCTCGGGCTTGCGTGTTAGCGGATCTTTCACCGGGCGGTCGTAACGGTACTGGCGCTTGGCGTTTTCCACTGACTGCTTGAACTCGCTTTTCAGCTCCAGCGTGGCGGTGGGGATACCGTTGACGAACAGCACCAAGTCCAGCCGTGGGTTGTAGCTCTGCCCACTGCCACCCGCTTCGCGGGCGTGTGGCGAGTAAGACATCTCCGGCACAACTCGCAGGCGGTTGCGCTGGTAGCGCTTGAGAGTGTCTGGGTTCATGCCGTGGTCGGGCTGGAAGCTGCACAGCTCCACTTTTACCGCAGGCAGCTTGAAACCATGACGCAACACATCCAAGGTACCGCTTTGCTCCAGCTCGCGTACCAGTTTTTGCACCAGCACGCCGTCTGGGTCATTCGGGTTGGCCTTGGCGAACTTGTCCCAGCGTTCTGGCCAGGCATCCTTGAAGTAGCCCAGCACATCTTCGGTGTACAACGCCGTGCGGCGGTCATAGCCACTGCCCGTGCCAACTAGCCAGCCTTGGGCGGCTAGGGCATCGATAATGTCCTGCTGAAACTGTGCTTCCTTGCTGTCCGCCATTACACGGCCTCTTGTGTTAGTTCAGGGGATGGCACGCTGACTGGAGGCTGCCAGCCGCGTACATCGATTTTGCCGGTGACGGCGGCGGAGATTAGGGCGGAGCGGCGTTCTTGGAGCAGAGCGATACCGTTTTCACCCTCGCTAATCAAGCGACTAATAAGGTCACGCTTAGAGTTCACTTCTGCGACAATTTCAGCCTGCTCGGTCAACGGAGGAACTGTTGTTGTAAGCTTCCTGACATCCGGCATACCTATGGTTTTTAAGGTGGCGCCAAACGTAAATCGACCAAGTTCTTCTTCCATTGCGTAGAAAACAAGCAGCAGATATTCGGGAAGCATTAAAGTTTCAATGCATATCCAAGCAATGAGATGCTGTGAAACACACATTTTTCGCGTAGTAATAGCCGCCAAGCCAATTGTTGCATCCCGAGTAAACACTACAGCACGTGCAGGAAGCAGCCTTGCTGACGAGTTGTTCATGCCCAAAGCAGTAATCATGTACTGAGTTTCATTTATGTAATCGACAACCTTTAACTGCTTGCTGTCGTTGAGTGAAACCCAAGGTATATCACCACCCTCCCAATACTCGGGATATTCCTTGCTTGGTGTATGACCGCTTTCAAGTTTGGCTATATTTTTCACCCTGGCCACATCCCAATGTGTCGGCACTTCGCCCAGCCACTCCACGCCGGAGTCTTTCATCGGAGCTGTGGGATCGAGACCTTTTGTGACTGCATGGGAGATGACAGCCTGGCGCTTTTCCTTGAGCAGTTCGATCAGGCGCTGCTGCTCTTCGATCAGCGCGTCGATGCGGGTGGTTTCGTGGTCGAGGAATCGGGCGATTTGGGCTTGTTCAGATTTCGTCGGTATTGGCAAAGGAACGGCAGCAACTTTTTCAGCCGTAAAATGCGCAATAGTCGATTTATTGCAAAGCATATCGACATAGCCATTTTTCTTGATGGCTATCATCCAAAAATATAGGAACCGCGTGTTATTTCCGTCAATTGATCTGATTCGATTGATTGAGTTCTGGAAGTAGCACTCCTCCTCATCAAATTCCCAGATGGCTGACCTACCAACATCGCCACCTTCACTGACTAACAAGTCACCTCGGCGTAACAGCAGTGATTTCTTTTCTTCTGCGCCAAACCACATACGCTTCACATCCACAGTATCAACGCCTGATAACTGGATGTTTGCTGCTCTTAGGTAAGGCAAAAATTCGTCACCGTCGCGCCGAGCTTCGGGTTGAAGCATCTTGCCTAATACAACCTCATAACCCCGCTTCAACAATGTAACGGCCCAATGATCAGGAACAACCCCTAGCCACTCGACCCCCGAATCTTTATACGCCGGATACGCAGGGAAGCTCATGCCGACAGCCCCTCGATCATCTGCTTGATGCGGTCAGTGCAAGCTTTCAGGTCGCGGTCAATATCGGCCAGCGGACGCGGTGGCTGGAACACGTAGAAGTGGCGGTTAAACGGAATCTCGAAGCCAACAATGCCGACCTCGCCGTCCAGCGCATCGGTCTTACTCACGTCGATCCAGGCATCCGGCACATGGGGGATGACTTCACGCTGGAAATAGTCGTACACCGACTCGCCCAGCGGCACGTTCTCGTTGTCGCGCAAGCCGGCGTCTGCTTCCGACTGGCCCTTGGTCATGCAGATATCCGCCTCGGGGTCGCGCTCGCTCAAGGCATTCAGCAGGGCTTTCAGCTCCGGTGCGCTGAGGCTGACGCTGTGGGCGGTAAGGGCTTTTTTCAGCAGCTTGCTGAACTGCTCGCGGTTGCGGTGCAGTTGGCTGGTGTCCATCGCTTGCAGGGCGGCCAACAGTTGTTGCTGAGTAGCGCTGTCGAGTTTCTGCAGGGCCTTTTCTTCCAGCACTTTGGCGATGCGCTCGGCACTGGTTTGGAAGTTCAGGCGCAGCGGACGTTCAACGGTAATGCGTCGATAGCCAAAGGCGTCGATGGGGAAGATCTTGCTCTGTGCGGTTTGCTCGAAGCTGCCATACAGGCGTACCAGCTCGCTGATTTGGTCTTCGGTGATGTACTGACGCTTGCTGCCCAGCGACTTACGCATTTTGGCGTAGTGCTGGCTGCCGTCGATCAGTTGCACTTTGCCCTGGCGCGCAGCAGCCTTGTGGTTGCTGAGTATCCACACATAGGTGGCGATACCGGTGTTGTAGAACATGTCGGTCGGCAACGCGACGATGGCTTCGACCAGATCGTTCTGCAGCAGGTAGCGGCGAATCTCCGACTCCCCCGAACCCGCGCCACCGGTAAACAGCGGCGAGCCATTGAGAATGATGCCGATGCGCGAGCCGCCGTCGCGCGGGTCACGCATTTTGCTGACCAGATGCAGGAGGAACAGCAACGAGCCATCGGATACCCGTGGCAGACCCGGGCCAAAACGGCCATCGAAGCCTTTGTGGGTGTGCTCATCGGTAATCTGTTTTTGTACCTTCTTCCATTCCACGCCAAACGGCGGGTTGCTGAGCATGAAGTCGAAGTGATGCTCGGGGCCGACCAATTGGTCATTGGACAGGGTATTGCCGAGTTTGATGTTCTCTACCTTCTGGCCCTTGATCAGCATGTCTGCCTTGCAGATTGCATAGGACTCGGGGTTCAACTCCTGGCCGTGCAGAGAAACGCTGACCTTCTCGCTGATGGACTGAATGTACTCATCGCCCTCGGACAGAAAGCCACCCGTACCGGCGGTTGGGTCATAGATGGTAACGATGTTGTTGGGCGCGAGTTTATGGTCTTGATCGGTGATCACCAGAGAAGTGGTGAGGTGCACAATATCCCGCGGGGTAAAGTGTTCCCCCGCTGTTTCGTTTGAGCTCTCGGCAAATTTACGGATCAACTCTTCGAAGATGATGCCCATGCCGAAGTTGCTGATGCGCTCGGGACTCAGGTCGGTGGCCGCAAACCGTTGCACTACCTGATAGAGCAGGTTGGCGCTGGCCAACTGCTGAACGAAGTCCTCGAAGTGGAAGTGTTCGAAGATCTCGTATGCGTCTTTGCTGAAGGCTTGTACATAACTCATCAAGTCGGCTGAGGTTTGAGTATCGGACAGCGTCTCGAGGGTCAGCGTGGAGGAGTTGAAGAATTGCAGGCCACCGGCTGCACGCTGCATATACATGTCACGTACGGTGTCTGGGCGGCCTTCCTGGGCGTAGAACTCGCGAACCACGGCATCTCTGGTCGGTGCCAGCACGCACTCCATACGCCGCAGCAGGGTGAATGGCAGGATGATGCGGCCGTACTGGGATTGCTTGAAATCACCACGCAGCAGGTCGGCAATCGACCAGAGAAAGGCGGCCGTCTGGGAATGATTTTCCATGTTCACGCAGTAATTCCTTGGGGATAGACAAAAAAGGGCAAGTCTAACCCGTCGAGCTGCCTACCTGTAACAGCCAATGTAGAAATGCAGACCATGGGTAGAAAGGAGCCAGCGGCCGCTTTACGCTCCATTCCCAACACTCAAGGAAAGTCAGGCTGTACACGAGTGGTGTCGCCAGCAACGACATTCCTGCTGCAAAGTGCTGATTTGAACATTGATGGTTTGGGTATGGGCTGAAGCATGTCTTGCAATAAAGGCGTTATTTTAAAAAGTCTTGAGGTATTAAAAAGCCGGCTTTTGGCCGGCTTCCTTGGAGTCTAAATCATTCGCTAAACGCCCTTGTCTCAATCACCCTCAACACATCCCGCACATCCTGCAGCAACAGTCTGGCGGTATTAGCCACGGTATCAATGTCCTTGTCGCTGGAGTCACGCAAGTTAGTGCAAACCATCAGATTCAGATAGTCGAGAGTGGTATGCAAACGCTCGCTAGCGCAGGCATGCAGATCTGATAGAGGTGCGTGGCTGTCAATAAAAAGCACTGGGGTTTCGCTGGCGATTGGGGTCAGGGGAATAAAACGTTCGGATGGGGTTTGGGTGTTCATCGCTGTACCTTGTCGAATAAATATATTGATTGAATGTCCTCTCGATAAGGCTGCGAACCCCTGTGCTGATCGAAATCAGCAGACGTGAAAACTATAGGTGTGGGGTGGATTAGGGACAACGGCGGGGCTGTAGGAAAGGTCTCGATTGAGGGTAGGGCGAGGCTGAGTCGTTGATCCTGCTGCAAACGAGATGGTCACCATGGACTCCGTTACCGCAGGTCTTGGCCGAGGGGGAGCATCCGCCATTCAGCCGCTGAGGTGCATCTGAACAATCGTGGTTTGCCGATTTAGGGCCGCTGCGCGCCCCATCGCAGCCTCGCGGGCTCGGCAGCGGCTACAGGGCCGCAGCAACACCCTCTGATCCCCAACCAACTTTGCTATTCTGCGCGCTTTTTACCCATTGCAAGGAGCGCAGGCATGACCCAGTCCGTTGGTGGCGGGAGGCGAGTAGGGGCAGGGACGCGGGGTGGTGTGTCTCGCCTGAGGCATTTTCTATTCCGGTTGGCTCCAGCGCTGTTTGTGGGTATGGCGCTGAGTGTGCCCACGGCCAATGCCAATCCCATCACCACCTATCGCGGCACGCTCGGCGATACGCCGGTGGAGCTGGCGCTTACCTATGACTCGCAATATGGCGGCGGGATGTCCGGCTATTGGTTTAGCGGGGCCGAGCGGTTGCCGATGCCTTTGGAGCTCACGCCGTTTCGTCAGGGCGGGGGGCTGTTGATCAATATCATGGATAACCCGACCTTGCCGGCGGCGGCTGTGTCGTTGCAGCCCTTTGCCGAGGGGGCCGAGGCGTTGCAGGGGGCCTTGGTCGATTTGCGCACAGGCGTGCAGCAGCCGTTGCAGTTGCAGCGGGTGATGCGTTTTGGCGGGAGTCAGCGCGAGGCCTTTGACGGTGAGTTGTTGCAGCCGGCGGCCGACAAGCAGTTCTATTTCAGTGTGCATGCCGTGCGCAATGCCGGAGAGGACACGGGGCGGGTGGACAACATCCGGGTGCTGAGCCGGGCCACCGGCGAGGTGGTGCAGGAGGTGGGCGGGCAGTGGTGCCTGGCTCCGACCGGGACCCGCACCCTGACCTTCGAGCATTTCGATGCCGACTCCACCCTCGATTTTCAGGTGCAGAGCTACAGCTTGAACGGCCCGTACGGCAGTGTGCTGTGCGCGCCGACCCAGTATTACCTGTACCACCCACAGACCCAGGCGTATCTGCGCCATCCGCAGTTGGAGCAGTTCGCCGCACAGGGCACGCTGCGCTTTGCCGCGGGCGGGCAGATGGAGTTCAGCAAGCAGGACTTTATCAACTTCAGTGCGGGCACCCGGCGTTGGGATTATTACCGTGTGATCAGCCCTGACCGGCTGGAATTCATTCAGTCTGGCGAGGAGCGTTTCTGATGCGAGTGGTTGATCTTTTTCGCGGGTTGGCGGCGTTGTTGCTGGTGTCGTGGCTAGTGCCGGCGCAAGCGGCCCATGGGGTGTACCAGGGCACCTTGGGCAAGCAGGCCATCGTGCTGACGCTGGGCAGCCAGAACGCGCTGTACCAGGGGACCTATGCCTACCAGCGCTATCGCACGCCGATCCGCCTCAAGCCGACCTTCAGCTTCAGCAACAAGGTGCTGGCCATGGACGAGCTGGACGAGCAGGGCCTGCCGGTGGCTCGGCTGCAGTTCAACGACCTGATGGTCAGCCGCCAGAGCGAGCAGGTGCGCGGCAGCTGGACCAGCTATCGCACCGGCAAGACCTTGCCCATCGCCTTGAAGCTGGTGGCCCTGGTGAACTCGGACTACTCGTGGCCGCAGCCGAACACCTCGCTGTTGCAGAGCGCGTCTACCAAACGCTGGTATTTCCAGGTGCCGATGCAGGGCAATGACCAGCGGATAACGGCGATCGAGGTGGTGGACAAGGCCAGCGGCAAACCGCTGCAGACCCTGACGCTGGCGGCGCCGGGTTGTCTGTATCAAGGGGTGGATATGTTGCAGGTGCAGGCGGAGGGGGAGAGCCTGCGGATCAGTTTGAGCGACTGCAAGTTGCCGGGGTTTCAGTGGAATGAGGGGAGTGGGCGGTTTGAGGCTTTGCCTTGAGTCGGTTTTGGTTTTGTAGGTTGGCTTGGTGTTTAGTCAGGCAGGCTGTGCTTGCAGGTTTGGCGACTGCTGCGCAGTCGGGCGCAGCCTCGCGTTGCTCGTCAGCGGCTACAGGGGCGGTGTCAGTTCGCGCTGCATGATCAGGGTGCGTTCTTCGCCATGGTATTGCTCGCGCAAGGTACGAAAGCCCAGGTTGGCGTAGAAGCCTTCGGCGGTGATCGAGGAGGGCACGGTCAGCTGGGTGATGCCGGCGCCCAGGGCCTGGCGTTCGAGTTCGGCCATCAGCTGGCGGCCGACGCCCTGGCCTTGTTTTTCCGGGGCGACGAAGACCGAGCGCACCACCTGGCCGTCGAGGCTGGCGGTGCCGACAATTTCGCCGGCGGCCTGTGCCACCCATACCTGGCGTTTGCTTAACAGCTGGCGCACGGCGTGCGGGCTGAAGTTTTGTCGCACCTGGGCGATCACGGCGGCTGGGTAGTCCTGGGCGTTGCTAGTCTGCAGGGCGGCGATGATCAGGCGGCTGATGGCGTCGGCGTCCTGCTCGTGGGCGGGGCGGATTTCACAGTCCATGTGGGGGCATCCTTTGAGAGGTAGACCCGGACACTAACCTTGGCGGGTCTGGTTCGCCAAGGGCTCAGTGCGTGCGACGCGCTTCCAGCCACTGAAACAGCAGCATGCCCGCCAGCATGGCCAGGACAAATACCCAAGCCTGCCAATGGAACGTGAACAGCAGGGTCAGCCCCGGCCCCGGGCAGATGCCGGCGATGCCCCAGCCGATGCCGAACAGCAGGCTGCCACCGATCAGGCGGCGGTCGATATCGCGGCGGGTGGGCAATTGCATGGTCGCGCCGAGCAGGGCATTGGGCTGTTTGATGGCCCAGTGGAACGGCCACCAGGCAGCGCCGATGGCGCCGAACATCACCAGCGCCAGGGACGGGTCCCACTGGCCCGCCAGGTCCAGAAAGTTCAGGACCTTGGTCGGGTTGGTCATGCCCGACAGCAGCAGGCCGAGGCCAAACAACAGGCCGGCGATAAAGGCCGTGACTTTGCGCATGTTCATAGCCCCATCCCGTGGCGCAGCAGCCAGACGGTGATAAAGCCGGTCAGCATAAAACTCAGGGTGGCGACCAATGAGCGCGGCGACCATCGGGAGATGCCGCAGACCCCATGACCACTGGTGCAGCCCGCGCCGTAGCGCGTACCCAGGCCCACCAACAGCCCGGCGCCGATCAGGCCGGCGATGCCGCTTTGGAACTCGATCGTCGGCAACACCTGGAACAGCCCCCAGAACAACGGCGCCAGCAGCAGGCCCGACAGGAACAGGGCCTTTTCGCTCCAGCCTTCGCTACCCGGTTGCAGCAGGCTGCCCAACAGGCCACTGATCCCGGCGATGCGCCCGTTGGCCATGACAAACAGGCCGGCGGCCAGGCCAATCAGCGCGCCACCGGCGAGGGCGCTCCAGGGCGTGAAGTGCAGCCAGTCGATGTTCATGGGGATATGGGGCTCATGTGAGGGACGGGTGAGTGGAGTTTAGTCTTTGGGGGGGTGGTGTGATATGTCTGAGGTGGCTGGAGGGGGAGTGGTGCTGTCAGTTGGAGAGTTGTCTGCGAGAGCAGCGGTATGTTGCAGAGCATCAGCGTACCCAGTAAGGCGATGAGTACTCTCATTACCAAGGCGTCCCTCTACCAGAAGGGGAGCCTACCAACTGCCATAGGGAATGCCATATTTCTCTATGTACCGCTTGGAGTTCTCGGGTAGCGGGTAGTAGTGCCCGTTTGATTTACCCAGGTGCGGCCCCAGCGGTTCAATCTCAGCTTGCGCACGGGCGACTTTGACTGTGTTGCGGCATTCATCTCTGACCCAGACTTGTACGATGCCACCGGGGGCCAGGCCTAAATAGAGCGATGCCATATAGCGAGCAGTCTGATGCGGAGTTTCCGGGCAGCGTCGGTTGGTCGAGGTAGTCATGATTTTCCGGGCCTCTTCTGGAATATCCACCCATGCCCGATAAGCCTGTGGCTCTACGACCGATTGCCAGCGTACGAAAATGCGCTTGGGCAGGTCAGCGCCAACCACTGATTTACCGCTACCTCCAACTCCCTTCCCGCCCCATCCTCTGGCCCACTCTTTGTCGTAACCCATATCACCACCCGCAGCGGAGCCGCCGCCAGTGCGAAGGAATAGCTTGCCGTTGATATCTTCAACAGCGCTGTCTTCAACCCAAACTTTCATATAGAACGGCTCGCTGAAGCCAAGCTGCCACCAAGGATCTTTGGGGTCGTTTTTTCCGGATAACGGGTCACTGACCTGGCAGCCAGTCAACAGCAGTGCGCCCAGCAGGGTGATGAATGCTCCCATTACCAACGTGTTCAGCCGAGTAGATATAGGGTGTTCACGTAATAAAGGAGAGCTCTGCCTACCAACTGCCATAGGGGATGCCGTATTTCTCTATATAGCGTTTGGACTTCTCGCTGACCTTGTAGGCGTAACGCCCATTGTTTTTTCCTTGGTCCGGCCCTAATGGCTCAACTTCGGCCTGGGTCCGGGCGACTTTGACCGGATGACGGCATTCATCTCTGACCCAGACTTGTACGATGCCGCCGGGGGCCAGACCTAAATAGACCGATGCCATATAGCGGGCGGCCTGATGCGGTGTCTCCGGGCAGCGCCGGTTAGTCGAGGTCCACATGATTTTTCGGGCTTCTTCCGGGATATCGACCCAGGTGCGATAAGTCTGTGGCTCTACTATGGATTGCCAGCGTACGAAAATGCGCTTTGGTAGGTCAGCGCCAACCACCGACTTACCGCTACCTCCAACTCCCCTCCCTCCCCATCCTCTGGCCCACTCTTTGTCGTACCCCATATCACCACCCGCAGCGGAGCCGCCACCAGTGTGAAGAAATAGTTTGCCGTTGATATCTTCAACAGCGCTGTCTTCGACCCAAACTTTCATATAGAACGGCTCGCTGAAGCCAAGCTGCCACCAAGGTGCCTTGGGGTCGTTTTTCCCAGATAGCGGGTCGCTAGCCAGACAGCCAGTCAACAGCAGTGCGCCTAGCAGGCGATGAATACTCTCATTACCAAAGCGTCCAGTCAGGTACGTGAGGGGACGTAGTCATTTAGCAACGCGCTTCGATATCAGAAGAGTTCTGTCTACCAACTGCCATAGGGAATGCCATATTTCTCTATGTAGCGTTTGGAGTTCTCGGACAGGGGGTAATAGTGCCCGTTTGATTTACCGAGGTGCGGTCCCAGCGGTTCAATTTCAGCTTGCGCACGAGCGACCTTGATCGTGTTGCGGCATTCATCACGCACCCAAATTTGCACGATACCGCCTGGAGCCAGACCTAAATAGACCGATGCCATGTAGCGAGCGGTCTGGTGTGGAGTTTCCGGGCAGCGTCTGTGAGTCGAGGTAAACATGATTTTTCGGGCTTCTTCTGGAATATCCACCCAGGCCCGATAAGTCTGTGGTTCTACGACCGATTGCCAGCGTACGAAGATGCGTTTAGGAAGGTCGGCCCCCACTACCGACTTGCCATTGCCTCCAACTCCGCTCCAGCCCCGGGCCCATTCCTTCTTTAAGCCGGGATCACCATCTGCAGCAGAACCGCGCCCGGTATGCTTGAAGAGTTGCCCGTTGATGTCTTCAACGGCAGTGTCCTCGACCCAGACTTTCATGTAGTACGGCTGGGTGAATCCCATCTCCCACCAGGGATCTTTAGGGTCGTTTTTTCCGGATAGGGGGTCGCTGGCCTGACAGCCAGTCAACAGCAGTGCGCCCAGCAGGGCGATGAATACTCTCATTACCAAAGCGTCCAGTCAGGTACGTGAGGGTGTTGCACACGCACGGCATCTGCCGTGGGGGCGTTGATGTAGACGACTTTAAGGCTGCCGCCATCCTGTTTGCCAAGCGGGTGGTTCCAGTGGGCCGAGAGATGGATATAACGCAGCTTGAGCATGGTCTCCTCGGCTGGAGTCGTACTGTAGTCACCGGCGACAAATCTGTCACAAAGGGCTTGCAGCTCTTGCGGGATGGCGTAGTCCGGGTCTTGTTTGTCGATGGTGTTGAAGCGTACGTCGTTCTCCTTGGCCAACTCATACATCACACGGAGATACACCCTCGATAGTCTGTTGCTCATCGGGCGCTTGAGCTGCAAGCCCACATACACTCGTTTTTGTCGTAAGCCGAGACGGTCCTGTGGATCTTGCGGTAGAACCATTGGCTCCGGTGTGACGATCTCCAGCCATTGTGCAGGCCAGCCCTTGGCCAGCCAGCGCGATTTTGCCTGTACCGCGTCTCGGTAAATCGAGGTTTGGGTCACATCAGTATTGAATGGCACCTCCAGCGCCTGCATCGGACTGACCAACACACACTCCTGCACCTCATCCAGATAACCGCCGCCGATATCCGAATGCGCGCCGGGCAGGGTGATTTCCACATGGTCGGGTTTGACCCGGCTCAGGGCAAAGTTGGCGCGGTACTCGTCGCGGGCGACCAATTGGACCACCGAGCGAAAGTAGCGACGGTCGAGGTGCAGCTTGATACCCGGGGCAATAGCGCTGCGTACGTTACCCAGATTACTCACGCCAGCAACCGACGGCACTGTGTCAAACAGGCCGATAAAACCCATGTCTACGTCGTTGCCGTACTGTCGGTTGAAGTGGCGACTAAAGGCTTTGGAGTGGTCGTGCAGAATCAGTTCAAGCGGCCCCAGCCAGCGTACGACTTCATTGGCAAAGTGCCGGGCTGCTGCGGCGCCTCGGCTGAAGCCGAAAGTATCGAAGATCAACGAAGTGATCTCACCCTCGGGGTTCTCCTTGTGAATGTCATCGATACGTTCCTTGATTGCGCGGAAGGCCTTCTGCACACACCCTGATATTCCCGTATCGCCACGTCCTGTACCCGAGGTAATAAGGCTGTCCTTCTCGCCAGTCCGCGTTCCTATACCTTCGATATAAATTGAGAGAAAGGCGTACTTTTTCAGGTCCTCTCCCTCAGCTTTCTGGTTGGAGAAGTACAAATCACTCAACCGCTTAACATTGCTCACATCATTCCCATAACTGCTCTCCGGATCCCTCATATACGGCTTGCAACTGCCATCGATACCCTTGGCTTCAATGGCGTGCTGCGCCCCGCAAATCTGGCCCATGGCCGAGTTGCTGGCGTTGTTTCCGGTACCGTCGAAGAACACACCGATGCGCAGCGCCACCTGGACCTTTTCAGGCGGTGGCGCAGGTTCCTTGGCGTATTTCTCATATTGGGCCCAGAGCTGTTCGCCGTAGCTGGGCTGTTCGGTCTCGGCGGCGCGTTCCGCGGGGCGCTGGTTGGGGTTGGCGGGCCGTAGAAGGTTGGGCATTGGCCCGGGTCCGTTGCTGGCCATGGGTGGTCCTGGTTCAGGCGAAAAGGGCGCTGGAAACCGTACCGGGAATGGCGGGGCAAGGATTTAGGAGGAATCTGCAAGAGGCTGGGCAGGTGCTGATTTGGTTGTAGGGGCGATTGATTGCCGGGATGTTTTTGTTGCCTGGGCGGGCGCTATCGCGAGCAAGCTTCGCTCCTACAGAAGAGCGTTTGCTCGCGATTGCGGGTTCAACGCCAGGCGCCGAGTGCTCCGAGGCTGAGCATCACCGCCGCCAGCATCCCCACCAAGGCAAACAACTGCTGCAGCCGCGGCCCCGCCAGGTAACGGGCGACCTGACGGCCGGCAATCAGCCCCAGCACCGCGCCGCCGGCGAAGGGCGCGCCCACCGCCCAGTGCATCACGCCGCTGAGGCTGGCGGTGATCACGCTGCCGGTGGACACCAGGGCGATCACCGCCAGGGAGGTGGCGACGATGCTTTTGCTGTCCAGGTTGGTGTAGCGGGTCAGCGCCGGGATGATCACGAAGCCGCCGCCGACCCCGAGCAACCCTGAGAGCAGCCCGGAGAGCATGCCGGTGAAGGTCAGGGCGCGAGCGCAGGGCAGGGTCCAGCGTAGCCGGCCTTGCAGCGGGTTGAGCACGCAGGGGCGGAACTCGGCGCGGGGCGCGGGTTGGCCGTGGCGCAGTTCGCGGGTGGCCTTGAGCAGGATGCGTCCGCAGGCGTACAGCAGCACCGCGGAAAACAGCAGGGCCAGCGGCAGGTTCGGCAGGCGGTGGGCCAGCCACAAACCCAGGGGCGCCATAAGGATGCCGATGGCGGCGACGAAGCCGGCGGCGCGGTAACGCACGATGCCTTCGCGCAGCCCCAGCACCGCGCCCACGGCGGCCGCCAGGCCCACCGCGAGCAGGCCGATGGGCGCGGCCTCAACCATGCTCAGGCCGAGGCCGAACACCAGCAGTGGCACCGCGAGAATCCCACCGCCGGCCCCGGTCAATGCCAGGATCGCCCCGATCAGCGCGCCGAGCCCGGCGCCCAACAAGCTGTACTCACTCATGATTCCGGCAGGTCCGTCACCAGGCTGGGCCGCGCCAGCCACTCATGGCCCTTGAGCATGCCGCGCCAGTACAGCGGCGGCAGGATGCGCTCCTTCAACCACCAGGCGCGGCGGGTCGGCTGACGCCCGTCCAGCAGCCAGGCCGGAAAGCTCGGCGCGACCTTGCCGCCGTAGGTGAATTCGGCGAGGACGATCTTGCCGCGCTCCACGGTCAGCGGGCAGGAGCCGTAACCGTCGTACTGCGCCCGGGTCGGCAGGCGCTTGAGGTTCACCAGCACGTTGGTGGCCACCACCGGCGCCTGCTTGCGCGCCGCCGCGGCGGTTTTCGCGTTGCTGGTATTGGTCCCGTCGCCGAGGCCATGGATGTTGCTGTAGCGCTTGTGCCGCAGGCTGTGCGGGTCGACGTCGATCCAGCCGGCGGCGTCGGCCAGCGGGCTGTTGCGGATAAAGTCCGGGGCGGTCTGCGGCGGTACCACGTGCAGCATGTCGAAAGGCAGCTCGATGCGTTCTTGCTGGCCCTCGGCGTTGTTGCGCACGAAGGTTGCCCGTTTGCCGGGGCCGTCCACCGCCACCAGGTTGTGGCCGAAATCCAGGGCGATGTCGTATTTCTTCACGTACTCCATCAGCGCCGGTACGTAGTCCGGCACGCCGAACAGCACGCCGCCGGCATTCAGGAAACGGGTGTTGATCTGCCCCAGCCGGCCGCTGCGCAGCCAGTGATCGCAGGACAGGTACATGGCCTTCTGTGGCGCGCCGGCGCATTTGATCGGCATCGGCGGCTGGCTGAACAGCGCCTGGCCCTGCTTGAGGTTCTGCGCCAGTTGCCAGGTGTAGGGCGCGAGGTCGTAGCGGTAGTTGGAGGTCACGCCATTCTTGCCCAGGGTTTCGCTCAGGCCGTCGATGGCGTTCCAGTCGAGCTTGAGGCCCGGGCAGACCACCAACTGGTCATAACCCAGCACGCGACCGTCGTTGAGTACCAGGGCATTGTGCTCCGGCTCGAAGCTGCTCACCGCGGCCTGAATCCAGGTCACTCCCTTGGGGATCAGCGAGGCCATGCTGCGGGCGGTGTCTTCGGCGCGGAACACCCCGGCGCCGACCAGGGTCCAGCCGGGCTGGTAATAGTGGGTGTCGGCCGGGTCGATAATGGCGACGTCCAGGTGCGGTTCGCGGCTGATCAGGCTGGACGCGGTGGCAATGCCAGCCGCGCCGCCGCCGACGATCAGCACCTGGTGGCTGCCGTTGACGGCTCGTTGGATGGGGGAAATCGGGCGCATGGCAGCGTCTCCTGGTGGAGTGGCGTTATAGGTTTTAAAGGGCGTTCAGCGGGATCTTCAGGTAGCTCACGCCGTTGTCGTCGGGCTCGGGGAACTGGCCGCTGCGCATGTTGACCTGCACCGAGGGCAGGATCAGCACCGGCATTTCCAGGGTGGCGTCGCGGGCTTCGCGCATGCGCACAAAGGCGTCCTCATCGATCCCTTCATGGATATGGATATTGTTGGCGCGCTGTTCGGCGACCGTGGTCATGTATTGCAGCTCGCGGCCGTTGGGCAGGTAGTCGTGGCACATGAACAGCCGGGTCTGCGGTGGCAGGGCGAGGATCTTGCCGATGGAGCGGTACAGGGTGCGCGCGTCGGCGCCGGGGAAGTCGCAGCGGGCGGTGCCGTAGTCGGGCATGAACAGGGTGTCGCCGACAAAGGCCACGGTCTCTTCTCCGACCTGTACCAGGTAGGTCATGCACGCCGGGGTATGGCCGGGGGTATGCAGGGCGCGGGCCTGGAGGTTGCCGATGGCAAAGCGGCTGTCGTCTTCGAGCAGCACGTCGAACTGGCTGCCGTCGCGGGCAAAACCCTGGCCTTCATTGAACAACTTGCCGAACACCTGTTGCACCACGGTGATCTGGTTGCCGATCGCCACCCGCGCGCCGAGCTGCGCCTTGAGGTAGGCCGCGGCGGACAGGTGATCGGCGTGCACGTGGGTCTCGAGGATCCAGTCGACCTGGGCGTCCAGTTCGCGCACCCGGGCAATCAGTTTGTCGGCGGACTCGGTGCGGGTGCGGCCGGACTTGGGGTCGTAGTCCAGCACGCTGTCGATCAGCGCGCAGCGCCGGGTGTCGAGGTCCATCACCAGATAGCTGATGGTCCATGTCTGGTGGTCGAAAAAGGCTTCTACGCACAGCGATGCGCCGATGATCATTGGGCTCTCCGAACAATAGGGTGACGCCGGCCAAGGCGGGCAGTCGTCCCTTGGACTGTCAATAAGCGTGCCAACCGGCGTGCACTGCTTTTACCGCCCATTCATTGAATTCAAAGGCCTGGGGCGGGCGTTCTGGCTGTCACTGTCAATTGTAGGTGGCAGTCGATTGGCAGTTTCTGGCAGAAAATGGCAGAAGCCGGGTCCATGGTTTAAGCTGCCGCGCAACGCCCAGGAGTTGCCATGCCCCAGTCCACCCATGCCCTTGCCAGTGCTGAAATGTTAGCCCTGATGTCCTATCTGGAACATGACGCTCAGCCGACGATCCTGTTAGACACCGACTACAACATCCTCGCGGCCAACACCGCCTACCAGCGCCAGTTCGGCGTCGAGGGCAAACCCCATGTCGGCGCCAAGTGCTACCGGGTGTCCCATCAGTTCGCGGTGCCGTGCGACCAGGCCGGCGAACATTGCCCGATGCGCAAAGCCTTCGAGACCCGCCTGCCGGAGCGCCTGCTGCATGTCCATCACACCCCACGCGGGCCGGAGCATGTGGACGTCGAGCTGCGGCCGATCCTCGGCGATACGGGGCAGGTGGTGGCCTATGTCGAGCGCCTGAGTTCGGTGGCGGTGGCTTCGGTGCAACCGCAGCAGAAGGGCCTGGTGGGGCGTTCGCCGGCCTTCAACGAGGCCTTGAGCGCCCTGCAGCGGGCGGCGCCGTCGCAGATCCCGGTGCTGTTGCAGGGCGAGTCCGGTACCGGCAAGGAGCTGTTCGCCCGCGCCCTGCACGATGGCAGTCCGCGCGCCGGTGGGCCGCTGGTGGTGGTCGATTGCACCGGCCTGACCGAGACCCTGCTGGAGAGCGAACTGTTCGGCTATGAGAAGGGCGCCTTCACCGGCGCCCTGCAACGCAAGATCGGCCTGGCCGAAGCAGCCCATGGCGGCACCCTGTTTCTCGACGAGATCGGTGAAGTGCCGCTGGCGATGCAGGTCAAGCTGCTGCGGCTGATCGAGTCCGGCAGTTTTCGTCCGGTGGGCAGCCTGCGCACCGTGCATTCGGACTTCCGCCTGGTCTCGGCGACCCACAAGCCGCTCAAGGAAATGGTCGCCGCCGGCACCTTCCGCCAGGACCTGTACTACCGCATCAGCGCCTTCCCGATCCGCCTGCCGGCCCTGCGCGAGCGCAGCGACGACCTGCCGCTGCTGATCGACAGCCTGCTGCAACGCCTGGCGCCGGGCGCGGTGCCGCGGGTCGCGCCACAGGCCCTGGAGCGCCTGGGCCTGTATGCCTACCCGGGCAATATCCGCGAGCTGCGCAATATCCTCGAACGGGCGCGCTTGTTCAGCGACGACGGGGTGATCCGCGTCGAGGACCTGCCCGAGGAATTGCGCGCCGGCAGCGCCGCCGCCACGACCCAGCCGAGCCGGCGCCGCGCGGGCAAGGACCTGGAGCAACTGGCCCACGCCCTGGAAGTGTTCGAAGGCTCGCGCAGCGAACTGGCCAAGGCCCTGGGCCTGAGCGAACGCACCCTGTACCGACGCCTGAAAGCCCTGGGCATTTCCTGAACCTGTTCACCCCTTGATATCCCGTCCCCGCTCAATGCTTGTGTAGCCGCTGCCGCAGGCTGCGATCGAGCGGCACGCTCGCGGCGATCTTGCTGGCGTCGGAGCCCCTTCGGGTCTATCGCAGGCTTCGCCAGCGGCTACAGGGATGCTGTGATCCCCTCGATATTCCGGCCCCGCTCATGCGTGTAGCCGCTGCCGCAGGCTGCGATCGAGCGGTACGCTCGCGGCGATCTTGCCGACGCCGGAGACCCTTCGGGTCTATCGCAGCCTCGCGGGGCTCGGCAGCGGCTACAGGGAACGGGGACACCCTCGATATTCCGGTCCCGCCAAATGCATGTAGCCGCTGCCGCAGGCTGCGATCGAGCGGCACGCTCGTGGGGATCTTGCGGGCGCTGGAGACCCTGCGGGTCTATCGCAGCCTCGCGGGGCTCGGCAGCGGCTACAGGGAACGGGGACACCCTCGATATTCCGGCCCTGCTCAATGCTTGTGTAGCCGCTGCCGCAGGCTGCGATCGAGCGGCACGCTCGCGGCGATCTTGCTGGCGCCGGAGACCCTTCGGGTCTATCGCAGGCTGCGCCAGCGGCTACAGGGGCGAGCGGGGTGACAATCGGCTGTTGTGGCCGGGCAGGTCGCAGGCCATCACCCACATCCCTATTTGCTCCAGGTCGGTGTTGAAGGGGACCTCGCCTATCTGGCGCAGGCCGGCGCTGGCATAAAAGCGCTGGGCGCCAATGTTGCTCTTGAGCACGTCCAGCCACAGGCAGGGTTCACCCGCATCGGTGGCGCGCTGCAGCACATGCTCAAGCAAGCGGCGACCGTGCCCCTTGCCGGCCTGGGATTTGAGCAGATAGATCTTCTGCAACTCGGCACCGGGAATGCCGCTGCCCGGAGTGGGCCGTGCCCAGTTGAGTTTGGCGAAACCTATGGGTTGCTGTTGCTCGTCCAGGGCCAGCAGCCACAGATGCTCGCTCTTGGCGGCAAGAGAGTCTTGCAGGCTGCGGAGGGAGAAGTCCTGGTCGAGAAACCGCTGTATGCCTTCAGCGCTCCAGATCGAGGAGAAATGCTCGCGGTAGGTGGCGCATCCGATGGCTTGGAGGGCATCGATATCGCGGCTGTCAGCTTCACGGATGGTGATCATGCTTCGCTCCTTGATGGCATTGGCGGATCGGACCCGGTGCGGCAGCTTAGCCTTTGCGCAGCTGAGGCTCCAGTACTCCGCTGTCATTGGCGCATGGGTTCCAGGGCACGATGGCGATGCGCCGTGGTCGTAGCTTCTGCCCCCCTTTATCCGCCGCCTTGCCCGTAGCGCCGGGCCTTTCAGGAGCTGACATGAGCCAGGATCTACTCGCCACCGAAACCAATCGCCGCCAGTTGCAGCAGATCATTTCCGGACTGTCCGACGGGGTCATCCTGCTCGAGGCGGACCGGCGCATCGTCTGGGCCAACGAGGCGGCGCTGGCCATGCACGGGGTCGAAGACATCAGTGAGCTGGGCGCCGATGACCGCCAGTACGCCGAGCGTTTCGCTCTGCGTTATCGCAACAATCACCCTCTGGCCCTGGAGAGCTACCCCATCAATAGGGTCGCCGCCGGGGAGACCTTCAGCGATGTGGTGGTGGAGGTGCGCAGCGGCGAGGGCGAGGAGGCGCGCACCTGGGTGCATCGGGTGCGCAGCATGATCCTCACCGACCGTGCCGGCGAGGTGGAGTCCCTGGTGCTGATCCTCAGCGACGCCACCGAGTGGGCCAGCGCCGAGCAGCGTTTCGAGAAGACCTTCAATTCCAACCCGGCGCCGGCGGTGATCTGCCGCCTCAGCGACCTGCGCTACATCAAGGTCAACCAGGGCTTCCTGGAAATGACCGGCTATGCCCGCGACCAGGTGATCGGCCGCTCGGTGTACGAGGTGGATGTGCTGGAGGGCGCCGAGCGCAAGGACCTGGCCATCGAGCGCCTGAACCAGGGCGCGACCATCCCGCAGATGCAGGCCGAGCTGCGTTTGCCCGAAGGCGGCAGCAAGCTGGTGATCGTCGCCGGCCAGCCGCTGGATATCAACGAAGAAGACTGCATGCTGTTTTCCTTCATGGACCTGGAGCCACGACGCAAGGCCGAGGTTGCCCTGCGCCAGAGCGAGGAGCGTTTTGCCAAGGCGTTCCGCCTGACGCCGGTGCCGACCCTGGTGTGCGGCGCCGACAGCCAGCAGATCGTCGACGTCAACGAGGCCTTTCTCGACAGCACCGGTTACGCCGCCGAAGAGCTGCTGGGCAAGACCGTGGAAGAAGTCGGTTTTATCGCCAGCCCGCAGGCCTGCGCCAGCCTGTTCGGCGCCTTGGAGAAAAGCGCCGATGTGCGCAACCTCGACCTCAGGGTGCTGAAGAAGGGCGGCGAACTGCTCGACTGCGTGCTCTCGGCCGACACCGTGAACATCCAGGACAAGCCCAGCTACCTGCTGGTGCTGATGGACATCACCGAGCGCAAGCGCTCCGAGCTGGAGCTGGTGTCGGCGATCGAGGAGGTGATGCGCGATGCCTCGTGGTTCAGCCAGACCCTGATCGAAAAGCTGGCCAATGTCCGCAGCGCCAACCAGGCCGAGCAGCCCAGCGCGTCCTTTACCGACCTGACCGCCCGCGAGCGCGATGTGCTGGGGCTGATCTGCGAGGGCCTGGCCGACAAGGAGATCGCCGCGCGCCTGCAACTGGCGCCCAGCACGGTGCGCAATCACGTGGCCACGGTGTATTCCAAGCTGGCAGTGCACAGCCGCGCCGAGGCCATTGTCTGGGCTCGCGAGCGCGGGCTGTTCAGCGGCGACCGTCGCGGCAAGGCGCAGCGCTGAAAGGTGCAGCGCTGACCGGTGCAAATGCACCAGTGTCACCAGTACAAATGACGCTTCTGCGGCGTCACGGGGTTTCTTAGGCTGGGTGATGTGCGGTGCCGTGGCGGACACGGGCCGCTCACGAAAATCATCAGCTGAAGGAATGCACGATGCGTAGCGAACAGATCAAAGGTGCGATGGGCACGGCGGCCGGCAAGGCCCAGGGTGCAGTAGGCGAACTGCTGGACGACCAGCAGATGCGCCTGGAAGGCGCCGCCCGCCAGGCCGCCGGGCAGTTGCAGGAAACCTATGGCGATGCGCTGGATAGCGTCTCCACTTTTGTCCGCAACAAACCCTTGGCCAGTGTCGCCATCCTCGCCGGGATCGGCCTGCTGGCCGGCCTGTTGTGGCGTCGCCACTGAAGGAGGCCTGGGTGATTTCCCAGGCGCAGTTGCGCCGCTACATCGAACAGGGGTTCGCGCCCCTGGCCTGTGCCTTCAGCACCGGCTCCGATTCCACACTGACCCTGCGGGTCTTCGAGCCTGAAAGCGGCCGGGTCGACCTGGTGGTCACCGGCATCGACCCGCGCACGCTCGCGACAGAGGCGGACGTGCTGGCGATGATCGAGGAGCTGCTGTACGAGCTGCGCAGCAACTCCATCAGCCTGGTGCACCTGTCCTGACCGGGGAGCCGCCTCTGTAGGAGCGAGGCTTGCCCGCGATGGTGGTGAACGATAACGCGGGTTGTCTGAAACACCGCGTTGTCATGAGGATTTTTCGCGGGCAAGCCTCGCTCCTACAGAAGAAGAACGTGTTTCTCTGTATCAGTCCTTGGCGATCAAGCTCGGCCGGCAATCGAGGCTCAGGCGCGCGCCGCCGCTGTCGCTGCTGCCGACGTCGAGCTTGAAGCCGTGCAGGCTGACGATGGCGGCGACGATGGACAGGCCCAGGCCAAAGCCGCCGTGGGAGTTGCTGTCGTCGACCCGGTAGAAGCGCTGGAACACCGCCTTGCGTTCGGCCTCGGGAATGCCGGGGCCGGAGTCGAGGACTTCCAGGCGCGTGCAGCCGCCATCCTCCATACCACGCAGAATCACCTCGCCGCCCGGCGGGGTGAACTTGATCGAGTTGCTCAACAGATTGGCCAGGGCCTCGAACAGCAGGGCGCGGTCGCCGGTCAGGCTCGGCAGCCTGTCCGGCACATCCAGGGTCAGGGTCAACTGGCCTTCCTCGGCCAGCGGCAGGTAAAAGTCATACAGCTCGCGCAGCAACGGCAGCGGGTCGAGCTCGACAAACCCCGAGCGGCGCTGGTGATCCTCGATTTCGGAAATCCGCAGCAGGCCGCGAAAACGCGCCATCAGCCGGTCGGCCTCGGCCAGCACCTGGTCCAGCTGCAAGGCTTCCGGCGTGCCCTCGACCGCCTGTTGCTGCATGCGGTACAGCTGCGCGCGCAGACGGGTCAGCGGGGTGCGCAGGTCGTGGGCGATGTTGTCGCACACGCCCTTGACCTCGTTCATCAGCCGCTCGATGCGGTCGAGCATGGCGTTGACGATGGCCGCCAGCATGTCCAGCTCGTCGCGGCGGTTGGACAGCGGCAGGCGGTGGGTCATGTCGCCGGCGACGATCGCCTCGGCGCTGGCCTGGATGCCGCGAATGCGCCGCAGCGGCCGGCGCCGGAGCAGATGCCAGCCGGCGGCGCCGGGGATGATGGTCAGCGACACGCCCCACAGCAGCGCGTGGAGGATGATCCGCGTCACCGCGAACAGCGAGCCGTTGTCGCGCACCAGGATCAGCCAGCGGCCGTCGCGGGTGTAGGTGGCCACCGCGTCGCAACTGTCGCGGGGCAGGCTGGGGTCGTCGGAGTCGATGCAGCTCTTGAGCTCGTGGATCTGCCCGTCCAGCGGCAGGTCGTCGGGGATCTCGCGGATCGGCCCGCTGAGGTAGTGACGCCGCTCGTCGAACAGGCCGTAGGCGTCGATGGCGCGCATGTCGAAGGTCATGCTGGTGGTCAGGGCTTCTTCCAGCTGCTCGCCCTGGAAGCGCGCGAACAGGTGCTGGCGCTGCATCAGCGAGTGCTTGGCGAGGCTTTCCAGGTAGCCGGACACCTCGTAGTACATGACGCCCATGAGGATGCAGCTCCAGGCCACGAACAGCGAGCTGTAGAGCGCCAGCAGGCGGCTGCTGGAGGAGCGCCAGCCCTTAGAGGGGTTCAGCAATGACATAACCCGAGCCTCGCACGGTGCGGATCAGCGGGGTCATGCCTGGCGGATCGATTTTTTTACGCAGACGGCCGATATGCACGTCGATCAGGTTGGTGCCCGGGTCGAAGTGATAACCCCAGACTTCCTCGAAAATCATCATCCGCGAGAGGATCTGGCCGGTGTTGCGCATCAAAAATTCCAGCAGCTTGTATTCGGTGGGCAACAGGCTCAGCAGCTGGTCGGCGCGGGTCGCTTCGCGGCTGATCAGGTTCAGCTCCAGGTCGGCCACCCGCAGGCTGGTTTCGAATTCCTGCACCGTGCTCTTGCGCCGCAGCAGCACCTCGACCCGGGCCGCCATCTCGTCGGAAGCGAAGGGTTTGGTCAGGTAGTCGTCGCCACCGGCACGCAGGCCGCGCACGCGCTCGTCGACGTCGGACAGGGCGCTGATCATCAGGATCGGCGTCGACACGCCGATGGTACGCAGGGTGGTGACGATCGCCAGGCCGTCCAGTTCGGGCAGCATGCGGTCGAGGGTGATCAGGTCGTAGTCGCCGCTGACGGCGCGCACCAGGCCTTCGCGACCGTTGTCGACCCAATCCACGTCCAGCCCGTGGCTGCTCAGTTCCGCCACGATTTCGCGGGCGGTTACGGCATCGTCTTCGATGGTCAGAATGCGGGTCATAAGGGCTTACCTGATTGGGGATTTCATGACGCAGGCCTGCATTTTGCCAAGAAATCGCCGCGGGCTTTCTAAAAAATCTTTCATCTTCGCGCCAGTGCCCTGGCGAACGCAGGGTAGCAGGCGGGCCGGGTGCGGCAATCGTTGATATCATCCAGCTATTACCGGCTGGCATGGATGCTGCGCAATGTACCTACCTCATTACCTCGACTTCAAAGCCCTGGGCGTCGGCTTGTTGCTGCTGGCGGCGGCCCCGGCGTTCGCCGCCAATCAACCCTGCTCGGGCAAGAAGGGCGGGATCGCCGGTTGCGACGGCGAGTTGTTTTTATGCAACGACGGCTCCATCAGCGGTTCCAAGCAAAACTGCGCCGCGCGCTACGGCGACTCGGGGCAGGCGGCGCGTCCACAAACCCTGTTGCGCGGCGGCGACGGTTGCCCCTGCGGCAGCGGCAGTTTCTGCACCGGGCCACGGGGCGGGGTCTATTGCCTGACCCCGAGCGGCAACAAGAGCTACAAGCGTAAATAACGCCCGCAGATGCCTATTGGACAGGCCCGGGCGCCTCTACTAGCGTTGCCGGCACGGCGCCGCCGGGGGCCACTATCGGGGGCAACACGGATGGACAAACAGCAAGCCAAACGCCAGGTCATCGCCAGCCTCGAGGCCGGGCGCTCCAGGGGCGAAACCTTTGCCGCGTTTGCCGGCAGCGGTATCAAGGAGCGGCTGCTGGCGTTCTGGATCGCCGGCTATTCCGACCCCAAGCTCTATGCCCGGCACCGGCGCAAGATCCAGATCCTGCTGGCGGTGATGCTGTTGCAGGCGGTGGTCGGCGCGGTGGCCGGGTTCTTCCTCGGCTCGGTCATAGGTCCGAAGGCTGCATGGGTATTCGGACTGTTGGGCGGGGTGGTGCCGCTGCTGTTCGCCTGGGGCTTCCATAAACCTTCGGTGAACGCCTACAGCCTCTATGCCCTTCTGACCCTGTCACAATTCCCCCGATTGTTCGAAGGTTATGCCGAGGACCCGTTGGGTACCCTGATCGGCGCGGCCATGACCTTGGGGGTGGTGTTTTTCGCGATGTACGTGCGCAGCCTGATCTTTCCGGATTTCGCTTTCATCGGGCCGCGCAAGGTCAAGGGTCGCTACGTGTTTTCCAGTTAGGGCAGGGCGGCGGGAGGCGCATTCCAGGGCCTTGTGCTTTGCTTGGCCCAGATCAATGTTCTTGTTCGACAAACCTACTAGATTGGCCTGGTGTTCAGCTCCGAGGAGCTGGCGTCGCGCAACCCTGAGCCGGGTCGAAGTCCAGGTTCAGGGTGATGCACAGCAGGACGCTGGCATTCCTCTTCACTCAAGGACGAATTTACTGATGCGCCATACCGAACGAACTTTCGATATCCAGCCGCTGCAACAGGCGGATATGACCATCAGCCTCAATGGCCAGCCGGTGACGGCGGCGATTGGTGAAACCGTACTCAGCGTCATCCAGTCCCTCGGGCTGCGTCAGGTGGCGCGCAACGACCACGGCCAGCTGGCCGGCGCCTATTGCGGCATGGGCGTGTGCCATTGCTGCCTGGTGCAGATCGACGGCCGACACAAGCGCCGGGCCTGCCAGACCCAGGTGCGGCCGGGCATGCAGGTGCAGACCGAGGTCAACCGTATCGTCGCGGCGGAGGAGGTGCTATGAGCCTGAATCCACTGATCGTCGGCGGCGGCCCGGCGGGTATGGCCGCGGCCATCGAACTGGCCGAGCACGGGGTGCGCAGTACCCTGATCGATGAAGCTTCGCGCCTGGGCGGTGTGGTCTACCGCGGGCCGCTGCGCGACGGCGTGCAGCTGGACTACCTGGGGCCGCGTTATTGCGAAGCCCTGGCGAAACTGCACGGCGCTTTCTCCGATTGCGAACAGATGATCGACGTGCGCCTCAACCACCGGGTGGTGGGGGCCGAAGGCAAGGGCAGCCTGATCCTGCTGGATGCCGACGAGCAGTTGCAGGAAGTGGCCTATCCGCAGCTACTGCTGGCCGCCGGTTGTCATGAGCGCAGCGTGCCGTTTCCCGGCTGGACCTTGCCCGGGGTGATGCTGCTGGGCGGCTTGCAGTTGCAGATCAAGAGTGGCGTGGTCAAACCGCGCGGGCCGGTGGTGATCGCCGGCACCGGGCCGCTGCTGCCGCTGGTGGCCTGCCAGCTGCACGCCAGTGGCGCGAAGGTGGCGGCGGTCTACGAGGCCTGCGCCTTTGGCCGGATCGCCAAGGAAAGCCTGGCGCTGCTGAACAAGCCGCAACTGTTCCTCGATGGCCTGAGCATGCTCGCCTACCTCAAGCTGCACCGCATTCCTGTGCATTACGGCTGGGGCGTGGTCGAGGCCCAGGGCTCGGACGGCCTGGAAAGCGTCAGCGTGGCGCCGTACTCGGCGCGCTGGGAACCGGACCTGAGCCGCCAGCAACAGGTCGCCGCGCAGACCCTGGCGGTGGGCTACGGTTTTATCCCGCGTACCCAGCTCAGCCAGCAGATGGGCCTCAACCATGGTTTCAGCCACGACGGCTACCTGCGGGCCACGGCCAATGTCTGGCAGCAAAGCAGCGAGCCGCACATTCACTTGGCCGGCGACATGGGCGGGATCCGCGGCGGTGAGGCGGCGATGCTCACCGGGCGCATCGCCGCGCTGTCGATCCTGATGCAGCGCGATGTGCTGAGCAACGAGGCGGCCCTGGAGCGGCGCCAGAAGTACCAGAACAAACTGGCTTCCATCACGCGTTTCCGCGCGGCGGTGGACCGCTACACCGAACGCGGCACCGGGCAGATCGAACTGCCGGCCGCCGACACCCTGATCTGCCGCTGCGAACACGCGACCCGTGGCGATATCGACCGCGCCCTCGAGCAGGGCGTGCAGGACATGGCCAGCCTGAAGATGCGCACCCGGGTGAGCATGGGCGACTGCCAGGGCCGCATGTGCGTGGGTTATTGCAGCGACCGTTTGCGCCAGGCCACCGGGCGCCAGGATGTGGGCTGGCTGCGCCCGCGTTTCCCCCTGGACCCGATTCCCTTTTCCGCTTTCCCTCAACCGAGCAAGGACGCTTTGAATCATGAGTAAGTTCTACGACGTGGTCATCGCCGGCGGCGGTGTGATCGGCGCTTCCTGCGCGTACCAGTTGTCCAAGCGCAAGAACCTGCGGGTGGCGTTGATCGACGCCAAGCGCCCGGGCAATGCCACCCGTGCCTCGGCCGGCGGCCTGTGGGCCATCGGCGAGTCGGTGGGGCTGGGCTGCGGGGTGATCTTCTTTCGCATGATGTCGGCCCGTAACAAGCGCCAGGCCCAGGGTTCGGCGGTGCTGGTGGACTCCAGCACGCCGCATATCCTGCCGCAGTCGTTCTTCGACTTCGCCCTGCAATCCAACGGCCTGTACCCGCAGCTGCACCAGGAGCTGCGCGAGCGCCATGGCATGGACTTCAAGTTCGAGCGTACCGGGCTGAAGTTCGTGATCTACGACGACGAGGACCGGCTCTACGCCGAGCACATCGTGGCCTGCATCCCGCACCTGGCCCATCAGGTGCGCTGGCTCGACCAGGCGGCGCTGCGCGAGGCGGAGCCGAACGTCAGCCATGACGCCCAGGGGGCCCTGGAATTTCTCTGCGACCACCAGGTCAACCCGTTCCGCCTGGCCGACGCCTACACCGAAGGCGCGCGGCAGAACGGCGTGGACATGTACTTCAACACCAACGTCACCGGCGTGCTGCACCAGGGCAGCCGGATCAGCGGGGTGCAGACGGCGGAGGCGGGGCTGTTCCATTGCGACACCCTGATCAACGCCGCCGGCGCCTGGGCCGCCGAACTGAGCCTGCAAGCTACTGGCGCGAGCATTCCGGTGAAGCCGGTCAAGGGCCAGATCCTGCTCACCGAGCGCATGCCGCAACTGCTCAACGGTTGCCTGACCACCAGCGATTGCTACATGGCGCAGAAGGACAACGGCGAGATCCTGATCGGCAGCACCACCGAGGACAAAGGCTTCGACATCAGCACCACCTACCGGGAAATCCAGGGCCTGGTGCAGGGCGCGGTGCGCTGTGTGCCGCAGCTCGAACAGGTCAACCTCAAGCGTTGCTGGGCCGGCTTGCGCCCGGGCTCGCCGGATGAGCTGCCGATCCTCGGGCCGATGTGCGGGGTGGAGGGTTACCTCAATGCCTGCGGGCACTTCCGCACGGGCATCCTGACCTCGGCGATCACCGGGGTGCTGCTGGATCGGTTGGTGAATGAGGAGGCGTTGCCGCTGGATATCACGCCGTTCCTCGCCGAGCGTTTCGGTCTGCAGGCGGTGGCGCCGTTGCAGGTGGCGCTGGCCTGAGGCGGGGTTGACGCGGTGCTGCTGAGGCACCGCGTCGCCCTTGAGCCTTTTCGCGGGCAAGTCGGATCGCCGCCCGCTCGCTCCTACAGATGCACACGTTCTTCTTCTGTAGGAGCGAGGCTTGCCCGCGATGGAGGTGAACGATAACGCGGTGTCGCTGAAACACCGCGCGTGGCTTCAAACCATCGGTGTACTGACAAACAACTCCAACCCTTGCGCATACTCCGCAAACGCCTTGACCCTTGGGAACCGCGCAGCATCCAGGTGCTCGGCCACCACCAGCTGGGTAAAACTCCAGGCCACGGCCAGGCTGATGCCGGCCTGATCGATGTTGCCGTCGGTGGCCAGCGGGCGTTTCTCCAATTCTCTCTCCAGCTCGCCATAGGCCGCCGCCAGCTGCCCGCGAACCCGCTCCAGCCACGGTTCGTGCTGTTTTTCCGCGGGGCGCAGCTGGTACTCGTAGTAGATCTGCACCGACTTCTCGCATGCCGCCAGCGCCAGGCCGATCAACCGCAGGTCATGGGCCCGCGCCTGGGGCGCCGCCGGCAACAGGCTGCGGCCGGCCAGGGCTTCCAGGTAGTCGATGATCAGGCACGAATCCATCAGCACCGTACCGTCGTCGCAGATCAGGGTCGGCGCCTTGACCACCGGGTTGATGCGCTGGAACTGCTCGAAGGTGCGAAACACCGACAACGCCTCATGCTCGAACGGGATATCCAGGCGCTTGAGGGTAATGGCGACACGGCGAACATAGGGTGAATCGAGCATACCGATCAGTTTCATTGAGCATTTCCTTGTGCGGAACAACGAGACAGGGGGAGGGCAGCGGCTAATTTAGCGGCAAATGTCCGGGGCTGGCTATCGGGGGCTGGTGATTGCTGTCAATCACCGATGACGGCTATTCCAGGTGCAATAAGACGAGGGTGAACGTTCTCGGGTGGCTGTCGGCGCAACGTTCGCGAGCGATCTGAAAATATGAGGCCGGTTATAAGCGTCGGAGTTGTACAAGTCCCGCCAAGTACTTCTGTCTATATACCGTTGATAACGGTTGAAAACCCGCAGCCTGATATTGCACTGCGGGTTCAAGTGCCCGAAACAGTAGTGAGCCCGTTCGACTGTTTCGGTTTGGCCGGCTCAATAAACCGCCGTGCATTTCAAACCGCTTGTTTATTGTTCGCTCCAGGCGATTGCCCGATTGAAGGCCTCATAGGTTTCGGACTCGGTAAACTCTGCAGTCGGAACAATCTTGAGTGATTTCAGCAGGTCCTCAACATCGTCCTGCAGCCCGACTTGCACGAAGAACTGCTGGATACTGCTCATCTCGCTGTTGGTCAGGCTGCCCAGGAAATTCTTGCCCTGGTAGTTCTCGGCTACATAAAAGCTGTAGTTATTGTTGCCAACCCTGGACTTGTAGATTGACGTCAACCCACCGCTGCCCAAGGTGATTTTACCGTCGCTTTCCTCTTTCATCTCTCGGGCGATAGTGTCGTGATCGGTTTCTCCCGCATTCTTGGTTCCGCCGAAAAACTGCGGCATGCCGCCATACACGAGATTGGCGCGTTTAATGGGGAAGTAGAGGTAGCCATTATCCTCGTCTTCGGAATGAAGAAGAATTGCGTATGCTTTATCGACCATGATGCGCTCCTTGCGTGAGTTTGAACGTTTAACCTCAAACTTCCCTGGCACTACGAGGGACGTGTCCTGATGCCCATGACCAGCACTTGATTGAGCAGCGCAAGCACGAGTGTGCTGTGGAGCATCCGTTACCCAGCGTAGGTGAGCGATGTAGCCGGTGCCGGTCTTTCAGATGAAAAGCATGCGATGGCACGGGAGCCGCCAGACGGCCTCGTAGCGGAGTGTGGCAGCGCTATTGTGTAGGAAGGCTGAGTGTTGGCAGGAGAAGCGCTATGCATCCCACCCGAACCGCCCTTGTCCTTGCCGGTGGTGGCAGCCTCGGGGCTGTCCAGGTGGGGATGCTGCGGGCGCTGATCGAAAAACACGTGGTGTTCGACCTGGTGGTCGGGGCGTCGGTCGGCGCCCTCAACGGCGCCTACTTTGCCGCCAGGCCCAATGCCCGCGGCGTCGCCGAACTGGCCGATTTCTGGCGTGGCTTGCGCAAGGCCGACGTGTTTCCGTTTTCCGTGATTGACGCGCTGTCATTCGTGCTCAAGCGTCGCGGCTGCCTGTTGCCCTCGTCGGCGCTGGCGAACCTGGTGCGCCGGGTGCTGCCGGTCACCCGCATCGAAGACACCGAACTGCCCCTGCATATCGTCACCACCAACCTGCTCACCGGGGCCGAGGAGCTGCTATCCAGTGGCAGCGTCGAGCAGGCCCTGCTGGCCAGTGCCGCGATTCCGCTGGTGTTTCCGTGGGTGCAGATCGGCGACAAGCTGCTGGTCGACGGCGGCGTCGCCAGTAACACCCCGATCGCCGCGGCGGTGTCGCTGGGCGCGACCCGGGTCATCGTGGTGCCGACCGGATTCGGTTGCGCCTGCCCGCGACCGCCGAGCGGCTTGATCGCCCTGGCCTTGCACACCCTGAACCTGATGAGCATGCGCCAGCTGGTGCGGGACATTGAGCTCTATTCGCCACAGGCGGCGATCCATGTGGTCGCGCCGTTGTGTCCGCTGGGCATTTCGGTGTTCGACTTCAGCCAGACCGAACAACTGCTGCAACGGGCCCACCGGCAGACCCTGGCCTGGGTCGAGGAGGGCGGCCTGCTGCGCACCGGCGTGCCGGGGGCGTTGCAGGCGCATACGCACTCGGCGGGGTGAGGCTCAGTCCTCGAACCCCGCCTGTTCGTGAATCTCGTCGACCTTCAGTTCCAGGCGGTAGGCCACGGCGATGAACAGCGCCTGGCACAGGCACAGGGTGGCGCTCAGGGAGCGGAAGGCGAAGGAGCTGCCTTCGTTGACCAGCAGCACGCTATTGGCGCGCTTGGCCAGGGGCGACAGGTTGCTGTCGGTGATGATCAGGGTCTTGGCCTGATGGTGCTGGGCGATGCGCAGGCAGTGCTGGGTTTCCTTGGCATACGGGGTGAAGCTGATGGCGATCACCAGGTCGTTGGGGCGGATGCTGCGCATCTGCTCGCGGTAGCTGCCGCCCAGGCCCGACACCAGGTGGATGCGCTTGTTGGTGTGCTGCAGGTTGTACACCAGGTAGTCGGCCACGGCGAAGGAGCGGCGCACCCCGACCACGTAGATGTTGTCGGCGTTGACCACCAGGTCCACGGCCTTGTCGAAGGCTGCGTCATCCAGCTCCAGGCCCAGGCGCTCGATGCCCGACAGGGTGGCATTGATGCACTCGCGCGCCAGGTCGCCGCCGCTGGCCTTCTGCGACTTGTTGGCGATCATGCTGCGGATGCGCTGCTGGTAGTTCTGTACCGGGGTGGTCTTGTGGGTGTAGGCCTCGCGAAACAGCGCCTGCATCTCGCTGAAGCCGCTGAAGCCGAAGCGCTGGGAGAAGCGCACGATGGCCGAAGGGTGCACCTCGCATTCGCGGGCGATGTCGCTGATGCGGTCGACCATGATCCGGTCGCTCTGCTGGCTCATGTAGCTGGCGATGCGCTTGAGCTGGCGCGGCAGGCTTTCGTATTCCTGGGTGATCAGCTGCAACAGGCGTTCGGCATTGATCGGGGGGCTGGCGAGGTCGCTGTCTTGCGGGCTCTCGGTCGTGGCCGGCTGATCGGTGCGGGACATAGGCAATCCTTCTGTGCTTACTGGCTTGTACTTGATGGGAACGGGCGGGTTGATCCATTCCCTGACAATAGGTGGGCTGTGCGCAGTCTACAGGGTCGGCGCAGGGAAAATCTTGAGGCGCGGGCCCACAGGCCGTCTGCTGAAACGATGCACGCTGCCTGGACCGGCCTTGAAAAAGTTTATTGGAAAAAATATTCCACGTAAAAATTTTATAGAAAAAATATTGATTGGCGCCGATGAACGTTTTAGTCTGCATCCACCAAGAGCGTTCGGCGCCTTCCTCGGTGCCACGCGCAGGCTGATAAAAATAACAGGAGCCAGCATGGGCCAGACTCGTTTTGCCAATGGGCGTCAATTGGATCTGATTTGCCTCGGACGCCTGGGCGTCGACCTTTATGCGCAGCAGGTCGGGGCCCGGCTGGAAGATGTCTCAAGCTTCGCCAAATACCTCGGCGGCTCGTCCGCCAACATCGCCTTCGGCACCGCGCGCCTGGGCTTGCGCTCGGCGATGCTGAGCCGGGTCGGCGACGATCATATGGGGCGTTTTCTGGTGGAGTCCCTGGCCCGCGAAGGCTGCGACGTCAGCGCGATCAAGGTCGATCCGCAGCGCCTGACCGCCCTGGTCCTGCTCGGTCTCAAGGACCGCGAGACCTTCCCCCTGGTGTTCTACCGCGAGAACTGCGCCGACATGGCCCTGCGCGCCGAAGACATCAATGAAGCCTTTATCGCCTCCAGCAAAGCCTTGCTGATCACCGGCACCCATTTCTCCACCGACGGCGTGTACCAGGCCAGCCTCCAGGCCCTGGAGTACGCCGAGCGACACAAGGTCCAGCGCGTGCTCGACATCGACTACCGCCCGGTGCTCTGGGGCCTGGCGGGCAAGGCTGATGGCGAGACCCGGTTTGTCGCCGACCAGAACGTCAGCGCCCATGTGCAGAAGATCCTGCCGCGCTTCGACCTGATCGTCGGCACCGAAGAAGAATTCCTCATCGCCGGCGGCAGCGACGAGTTGCTCAGCGCCTTGCGCGCAGTGCGTTCGCTGACCGCCGCGACCCTGGTGGTCAAGCTCGGCCCCCAGGGCTGCACGGTGATCCACGGGGCGATCCCCGCGCGCCTGGAAGACGGCGCCATTTACCCCGGGGTGCGGGTCGAAGTGCTCAACGTGCTGGGGGCGGGTGATGCCTTTATGTCCGGCTTCCTCAGCGGCTGGCTGGAGGACGCCAGCGACGAGCGCTGCTGCCAGCTGGCCAATGCCTGCGGCGGTTTAGTCGTGTCGCGCCATGCCTGCGCGCCGGCGATGCCGACCCGCGCCGAACTGGATTACCTGTTCAGCAGCCCGGTACCCATCACCCGGCCGGACCAGGACAGCACCCTGCAGCGCCTGCATCAGGTCAGCGTGCCGCGCAAGGCCTGGAAGCAGCTGTTCATCTTTGCCTTCGATCATCGTGGGCAGTTGGTGGAACTGGCGCAGAAGGGCGGGCGCGAGCTCAAGTCCATCAGTCAGCTCAAGCAGCTGTTTATCCAGGCCGTGGAGCGGGTCGAGGCCGACTTGCGCGCGCAGGGCGTCGAGGCCGATGTCGGCCTGCTGGCCGACCAGCGTTTCGGCCAGGATTCGCTGAACGCCGCCACCGGCCGTGGCTGGTGGGTGGCGCGGCCGGTGGAGGTCCAGGGCTCGCGGCCGCTGGCCTTCGAACACGGGCGTTCGATCGGCAGCAACCTGATTGCCTGGCCCCAGGAGCAGATCATCAAGTGCCTGGTGCAGTACCACCCGGACGACGAGCCGCTGCTGCGCCTGGAGCAGGAAGCGCAGATCAAGGGCCTGTACCAGGCGTCCCAGGTCAGCGGCCATGAGCTGCTGCTGGAAATCATTCCGCCCAAGGACCACCCCTCGACCCACCCGGATGTGCTCTACCGCGCCCTCAAGCGCCTGTACAACCTGGGCATCTTTCCGGCCTGGTGGAAGATCGAGGCGCAAAGCGCCGAGCAGTGGAAGCAGCTCGATGAGCTGATCGAGGAGCGCGACCCCTATTGCCGTGGCGTGGTGCTGCTGGGTCTCAACGCCCCGGCGGCGGCCCTGGCCGAGGGCTTCCGCCAGGCCGGCAATAGCCGCACCTGCCGCGGGTTCGCCGTGGGCCGCACGATTTTCCACGAGCCGAGCCGGGCCTGGCTGGCCAGCGAGATCGACGACGAGACCCTGATCCGCCGGGTGCAGGCGACCTTCGTCGAGCTGATCGACGCCTGGCGCGCCGCCCGCGCCTGAACATAGAGCCTGACCGCAAGAGCCCTGACGCAACACCTGTAGCCGCTGCCGAGCTTTAGCGAGGCTGCGATAAGGTCCGCAGGACCTTCCAGCGATTTCAAGAGCGCGTCTGCTGCGTCGGAGTGCCGCCCAAGCCGATCGCAGCCTCGCTAAAGCTCGGCAGCGGCTACAGGGCTACAGCGGCTACAGCGGCTGCAGCAGTGGGTACGAGGCCGGGAATTTTTCAGAACGCTTTAGAAAACAATAAAAGGTGCAGCCATGCCCGCAATCCGAATTGGCATCAACCCGATTTCCTGGAGCAACGACGACCTGCCGTCCCTCGGCGGCGAAACGCCTTTGAGCACGGCGCTGAGCGAGGGCAAGGCAATCGGCTACGAAGGTTTCGAGCTCAACGGCAAGTTCCCCAAGGATGCCAAGGGCGTCGGCGATGTGCTGCGCCCGTACGACCTGGCGCTGGTCTCGGGCTGGTATTCCAGCCGCCTGGCGCGGCGCTCGGTGGCCGAGGAGATCGACGCCATCGCCAGCCATGTCCAGCTGCTGGCGCAGAACGGTGCCAGGGTGCTGGTCTACGGCGAGGTCGCCGACTCGATCCAGGGCCAGCGCATTGCCCTGGTGGAGCGTCCGCGTTTTCACAGCGAGCAGGCCTGGCAGGAATACGCCGACAAACTCACTGAGCTTGCGCGTTTCACCCTGTCCCAGGGCGTGCGCCTGGCGTACCACCACCATATGGGCGCCTACGTCGAATCGCCGGCGGACATCGATAAGTTGATGAGCCTGACCGGCAGCGAAGTCGGCCTGCTGTTCGATTCGGGCCACTGCTACATGGGCGGCGGCGAACCGCTGGAAGTGCTGCGCAAGCACATCGGTCGTGTCTGCCATGTGCACTTCAAGGACGTGCGCAAGCCGGTGGTGCAGCTGGCGCGCAACAACCTGTGGAGTTTCCCCGACTGCATCATCAACGGCACCTTCACCGTGCCGGGGGATGGCGACATCGATTTCGCCGCGCTGCTGGACGAGCTGTTGGCCGCCGATTACCAGGGCTGGCTGGTGGTGGAGGCCGAGCAGGACCCGGCGGTGGCACCGAGTTACATCTACGCGAAGAAGGGCTACGACACCCTGCGCGCGTTGCTCGATGAGAGGACTGCCCCATGAGCCTGCTGGTAAAAAGCGCGGCCAAGGGCCGGACCATGGTCCAGTTGACTGAGGGCCGATTGCAGTACGTCGGTTTTGCCGCCTACCGCCTGAGCCTCGGTGAAAGCCTGCCCCTCAGTGCCGGTGATAAAGAGCTGTGCCTGGTGCTGCTCAGTGGACGCATCGGCATTCAAGGCGAAGCGCCGGGGCAGGGCGCGTTCGGCTGGGACAACCTCGGCGACCGGCAATCGGTGTTCGAGGACAAATCGCCCTTCGCCGTCTACCTGCCACCCGGCAGCCAGGCCCAGGTCACGGCCCTGAGCGATGTGCAGATCGCCGTCTGCGCCGCGCCCGGCTGCACTGCAAAAAGCTCCGCCGCAAACGGCCTCGGCCCCCGGCTGATCCGTCCCGAAAGCATGAAGCGCAGCGTGCGCGGCAAGGGCGCCAACACCCGCTATGTGTGCGACATCCTGCCGGACAGCGAGCCAGCCCATTCGTTGCTGGTGGTGGAGGTGCGTACGCCGTCCGGGCATTCCTCCAGCTACCCGCCGCACAAGCACGACACCGACGACCTGCCGCACCAGAGCTTTCTCGAAGAGACCTATTACCACCAGGTCAATCCGCCCCAGGGCTTTGTGTTCCAGCGGGTCTACACCGACGACCGCAGCATCGACGAGGCCATGGCCGTGGAACACGGCGACTTGGTGGTGGTGCCCAAGGGTTACCACCCGGTCAGCGTGCCCTATGGCTACGAGTCCTATTACCTGAACGTCATGGCCGGGCCCAAGCGGGTCTGGCAGTTCCATAACGATCCGCAGCACAGCTGGCTGCTGGATCTCTGATTTCCAACCTTCGAATGGAGAACAAGAACAATGAGTGACGCCCCGGTAATCGGCCATTACATCGACGGTCAGGTGCAAGGCAGCGGCGAGCGTTTCGCCAATGTGTTTAACCCGGCCACCGGCCGCGTGCAGGCCCGGGTCGCCCTGGCCAGCCAGAAGACGGTGGACGACGCCGTTGCTTCGGCGATGAAGGCCTTCCCGGCCTGGTCCGAGCAGTCGGCGCTGCGCCGTTCGCGGGTGATGTTCAAGTTCAAGGAACTGCTGGACCGGCACCATAACGAGCTGGCAGAGATCATCACCCGCGAGCACGGCAAGGTGCTGTCCGACGCCCGCGGCGAAGTGACCCGCGGCATCGAGATCGTCGAGTTCGCCTGTGGCGCGCCGAGCCTGCTGAAAACCGACTTCAGCGACAACATCGGCGGCGGCATCGACAACTGGAACCTGCGCCAGCCCCTGGGCGTGTGCGCCGGGGTCACCCCGTTCAATTTCCCGGTGATGGTGCCGCTGTGGATGATCCCGCTGGCCCTGGTCAGCGGTAACTGCTTCATCCTCAAGCCGTCCGAGCGCGACCCGTCCGCCAGCCTGCTGATGGCCCGCCTGCTGACGCAAGCCGGGCTGCCCGATGGCGTGTTCAACGTGGTCCAGGGTGACAAGGCGGCGGTGGACGGGCTGTTGCAGCACCCGGACATCGAAGCGATTTCCTTTGTCGGCTCGACACCGATCGCCGAGTACATCCACCAGCAGGCCACCTCCCGCGGCAAGCGCGTGCAAGCCCTGGGCGGGGCGAAGAACCATATGATCGTGATGCCCGATGCCGACCTCGACCAGGCCGCCGACGCGCTGATCGGCGCGGCCTACGGCTCGGCCGGCGAGCGCTGCATGGCGATCTCCATCGCCGTGGCGGTGGGCGAGGTCGGCGATCGGTTGATCGAGAAACTGCGGCCGCGCATCGACCAGTTGAAGATCGGCAACGGCATGCAGGGCGACAGCGACATGGGGCCGCTGGTGACCGCCGAGCACAAGGCCAAGGTCGAAGGTTTCATCGACCAGGGCGTGGCCCAGGGCGCGCAACTGCTGGTGGACGGCCGCGGCTTCAAGGTGCCGGGCGCGGAGCAGGGCTTTTTTGTCGGCGCCACCCTGTTCGATGGCGTGACCACGGAGATGAGCATCTACCAGGAAGAAATCTTCGGCCCGGTGCTGGGCATCGTCCGGGTGGCGGATTTCGCCAGCGCGGTGGCGCTGATCAACGCCCATGAGTTCGGCAACGGCGTGTCCTGCTTCACCAGTGACGGCGGCGTGGCCCGGGCCTTCGCCCGCAACATCAAGGTTGGCATGGTCGGCATCAACGTGCCGATTCCGGTGCCCATGGCCTGGCATTCCTTCGGTGGCTGGAAGCGCTCGCTGTTCGGTGATCACCACGCCTACGGCGAGGAAGGCCTGCGTTTCTACAGCCGCTACAAGAGTGTGATGCAGCGCTGGCCGGACAGCATCGCCAAGGGCCCCGAGTTCAGCATGCCGACCGCCAAGTAAAACCCTTCAACCCGTTGCTCTGGAGAACAAGAATAATGAGCCAGCCCCTGCGTTTCGCCCTGAATCGTATGGTTGCCCCACGTTTGAGCCTGCCGGCGTTCATCGAGCTGGCGGTGACCCTGAAAGCCGATGCCATCGAGATCCGCAATGACCTTGCGGGCGTGGAGATTGAAGACGGCACGCCGCCGCAACAGGTGCGCCAGTTGTGCGCGGCCCACGGCATCCAGGTGCTGTCGATCAATGCGCTGTACCCCTTCGATGTGTGGAACGACGAGCGTCGCGCCCAGGCCCTGAAGCTCGCCGCCTATGCCCGCGACTGCGGCGCCCGCGGCCTGGTGATGTGCCCGCTGAACGACCGCGCCGATACCCGCAACGAGGCCGAGCGCAGCGCCGGTTTGCGCACTGCCTTGACTGAGCTGGCGCCGATCCTGCGCGAGCACGGGATTCTCGGTTTTATCGAACCCCTGGGCTTCGAGGAATGCTCCCTGCGGCGCAAGCGCACGGCGGTGGAGGCGATCCGCGCCATCGGCGGGCTGGATGTGTTCCGCCTGGTGCACGACACCTTTCACCATCATCTGGCCGGGGAGCAGGAGTTCTTCCCCGAGCTCACCGGGCTGGTGCATATCTCCGGGGTCGAGGACCGCGAGGCGCCGCTGGCGAGCATCCGCGACGGCCACCGGGTGCTGGTGGGCGAGGGCGACATCCTCGGCAACGCGGCGCAGATCGAGACCCTGCTCGAGCGTGGCTACAGCGGCCACCTGTCGTTCGAACCCTTCGCCGACAGCGTGCATGGGCTGGCGGATATCCAGCGGGCGATCGGCGCGAGCATCGACCACCTCAAGCACGCCCTGGCCTGACACCGTTCCCTGTAGCCGCTGCCGCAGGCTGCGATAAGGCCGAAGGCCTTCAGCGATCTCGAGGCCTTGCGCGCCCTTCGGTCGCGATCGCAGCCTGCGGCAGCGGCTACAGGCAGCAACCTTCACCGTCTTCAACAAGGTGCAGACATGACTACGACACGACTGACCATGGCCCAGGCCCTGGTGAAATTCCTCGACAACCAGTACGTCGAGATCGATGGGGTGCAGAGCAAGTTCGTCGCCGGGATCTTCACCATCTTCGGCCACGGCAACGTGCTCGGCCTGGGCCAGGCCCTGGAGCAGGACAGCGGCGAGCTGCTGGTGCATCAGGGCCGCAACGAGCAGGGCATGGCTCATGCGGCCATCGGCTTCGCCAAGCAGCACCTGCGGCGCAAGATCTACGCCTGCACCTCGTCGGTGGGCCCGGGCGCGGCGAACATGCTGACCGCCGCGGCGACCGCCACCGCCAACCGCATTCCCTTGTTGCTGCTGCCCGGCGATGTCTACGCCAGCCGCCAGCCCGACCCGGTACTGCAACAAATCGAGCAGTTCCACGACCTGAGCATCAGCACCAACGATGCCTTCAAGGCCGTGAGTAAATACTGGGACCGCATCAACCGCCCCGAGCAACTGATGACCGCGGCGATCCACGCCATGCGCGTGCTCACCGACCCGGCGGAAACCGGCGCGGTGACCCTGGCCTTGCCCCAGGATGTGCAGGCCGAGGCCTACGATTACCCGGATTACTTCCTGCAAAAACGCGTGCACCGCATCGAACGCCGGCCGGCCACCGCGGCCATGCTCGAGGATGCCGTGGCGGGTTTTACCGGCAAGCGCAAGCCGCTGATCATCTGCGGCGGCGGGGTCAAGTATTCCGGGGCCAACGAGGCACTGCTGGCCTTCGCCGAAAGCTTCGGCATTCCCTTCGCCGAGACCCAGGCCGGCAAGAGCGCGGTGGTTTCCAGCCATCCGCTGAACCTCGGCGGCATCGGCGAGACCGGTTGCCTGGCGGCCAACCTGCTGGCGAAAGAGGCGGACTTGATCATCGGCATCGGCACCCGCTACAGCGATTTCACCACCGCCTCGAAGTCGCTGTTCCGCGCTGATGCGCAGTTTCTCAACCTGAATATCAGCCCTTGCGATGCCTTGAAGCTCGACGGCGTGCAGCTGCTGGCGGATGCCCGGGAAGGCCTGGACGGGTTGGCCGCGGCCCTGGCGCGCAGCGATTACCAGGCTGCCTGGGGCGACCAGATCAGCCAGGCGCGGGCGCAGCTGGACGCGGAGGTGGACCGGGTCTACCAGGTCGAATACCACGCCGACGGCTTTGTCCCGGAGATTAACGACCATATGGACCCGGCGGTGCTGCGCGAATTCATCGAGCTGACCGGCTCCTGCCTGACCCAGAGTCGGGTGCTGGGGGTGCTCAACCAGACCCTGGCCGACGACGCGGTGATCGTCGCCGCCGCCGGCAGCCTGCCCGGCGACCTGCAACGCAGCTGGCGCAGCAAGGGGGTCAACACCTATCACGTCGAGTACGGTTATTCCTGCATGGGCTACGAGGTCAACGCGGCCCTGGGGGTCAAGCTCGCCGAGCCCCAGCGCGAGGTCTACGCCCTGGTGGGCGACGGCTCCTACCTGATGCTGCATTCGGAGCTGGCCACCTCGATCCAGGAGCGGCGCAAGATCAACGTGGTGCTGCTGGACAACATGACCTTCGGCTGCATCAACAACCTGCAGATGGAACACGGCATGGACAGCTTCGGCACCGAGTTCCGCTTCCGCAACCCCGAAACCGGCAAGCTCGACGGCGCCTTCGTGCCGGTGGATTTCGCCATGAGCGCGGCGGCCTATGGCTGCAAGACCTACAAGGTGAGGACCGTGCAAGAGCTGCAGGCGGCCCTGGCCGATGCGCGGACCCAGAGCGTGTCGACCCTGATCGATATCAAGGTCCTGCCCAAGACCATGATCCACAAGTACCTGTCCTGGTGGCGGGTCGGGGTGGCGCAGGTGTCCACCAGCGCCCGTACCGACGCGGTGGCCAGACAACTCAACGAACGCCTGGCCAAGGCCCGGCAGTACTGATTGCTCTCGAACGAACAACAACAGGAGTAGCACCATGTCTTTGAAACTGGGCGTCATCGGTACCGGGGCCATCGGCCAGGACCATATCCGTCGTTGCAGCCAGACCCTGCTGGGCAGCCAGGTGGTGGCGGTCACCGATATCAACCTGGAGCAGGCGGCGAAGGTGGTGGCCGAACTGAAGATCGCCGCCGAGGTGTATCCCGATGGCCACGCGCTGATCAAGGCGCCGGAGGTCGAGGCGGTGCTGGTCACCTCCTGGGGGCCGAGCCATGAAGAGTTCGTGCTGGCGGCCATCGCCGCCGGCAAGCCGGTGTTCTGCGAGAAGCCGCTGGCAGTGACCGCCGCCGGCTGCCGCAAGATCGTCGAGGCCGAGATGGCCCACGGCAAGCGCCTGGTGCAGGTGGGCTTCATGCGCCCCTACGATACCGGCTACCGCGCGCTGAAGGCGGTGATCGACAGCGGCCAGATCGGCGAGCCGCTGATGCTGCATTGCGCCCACCGCAACCCGCGGGTCGGCGAGAACTACAAGACCGACATGGCGATCACCGACACCCTGATCCATGAGCTGGACGTGCTGCGCTGGCTGCTGGCCGACGACTACGTGTCGGTGCAGGTGGTGTTCCCGCGCAAGTCGAGCAAGGCGTTGGCGCACCTGCGCGACCCGCAGGTGGTGCTGCTGGAAACCGCCAAGGGCACGCGCATCGACGTCGAGGTCTTCGTCAACTGCCAGTACGGCTATGACATCCAGTGCGAAGTGGTGGGCGAGACCGGCATCGCCAAATTGCCGGAGCCGTCCCAGGTGCAGTTGCGCAGCGAGGCCAAGCTGTCCAACGCGATCCTGATGGACTGGAAGGACCGCTTTATCGCCGCTTATGACGTCGAGCTGCAGGCCTTTATCGACGGCGTGCGGGCCGGGCAGGTGGGCGGTCCTTCGGCCTGGGACGGTTATGCCGCGGCGGTGGCCGCCGATGCCTGCATCGAGGCGCAGAACAGCGGGCAGATCGTCAAGGTCGCGCAACCGCCGCGCCCGGCGTTCTACGGCTGAATGCTGATTTTGTAGGAGCAGCCGGTCGACGCTCGATTGCCCGCGATGAACCTGAGAGCGCCGCGTTTATCCAGAAAATACGCGTCATCGTTAACGTCCATCGCGAGCAAGCTTCGCTCCTACAGGGTAGGCAGCAACTTTGTAGCCGCTGCCGAAGGCTGCGATCGCGACCGAAGGGCGCGCAAGGCCTGAAGATCGCTGAAGGCCTTCGGCCTTATCGCAGCCTGCGGCAGCGGCTACAGGCCACCACTTGAGATTCGGGGAGGACACTAAAATGCGCATTGCACTGGACCCCTACATGTACCGCCACCTGCCGCTGGGCCAGATGACCGACAAGGCCGCCGAGCTGGGCTATGAGTACATCGAGCTGTCGCCCCGCGAGGATTTTTTGCCGTTCTACAAGGCGCCCCGGGTCGACCGGGCGCGGATCAAGGCGTTTCGCAAGGCCCTGGGCGACAGCGGCGTGCAGCTCTCGTCGCTGCTGCCGATGTACCACTGGGCCGCCGCCGACGAAGGCTTGCGCGTGGCGGCGGTGCGCAACTGGAAGCGGGCGATCCAGATCGCCGTGGAACTGGACTGCGAGCTGGTCAACACCGAATTCACCGGCCAGTCGGACAACCCGCTGGTGTGCGAGAACCAGTTCATGCGCTCCATGGACGAGTTGATTCCGGAGTTCGAGCGCGAGGGCATCAAGCTGGATATCCAGGCCCATCCCTATGATTTCTGCGAGCGCAACAACGAGTCGGTGGACATCATCCGCGGCTTGGACCGGGACTGGATCAACTACCTGTACGCGGCGCCGCATACCTTCTTCTACGACGACGGCAAGGGCGATATCGCCTCGATGCTCAAGTATGCGGGCAGCAAGCTCAGCCACCTGATCATCGCCGACACCTACAACCACAAGGCGTCTTCGAGCCTGCGCTATATCGTCAACCCGCCGGGCGTCACCGCCACCGTGCACCAGCACCTGGACATCGGCCAGGGCGAAGTGGACTGGACGGCGTTCTTCGATACCTTGCGCGAGATCCAGTTCGACGGCATCGCCACGGTCTCGGTGTTCGCCTGGGAAGACCGCCCGGACGAGTCCAACCGGATGATGCTGGAGCGGGTCAGCGGCGAACTGTGCCGCTGAAGCGACCCCTGTGGTCGGATCATGCGGATCGAATGGGGAGCGGCCGGCATTTCTACGTACCGCCGTTTGTAGGAGCAGCCGGTCGACGCTCGATTGCTCGCGATGAACCTGAAGATGCTGCGTTTCGTCAGGAAATACGCGTCATCGTTGACCTCCATCGCGAGCAAGCTTCGCTCCTACAAGGGCGAGTTGATTACCGTTACCGCGTGGTCGATCGCAGGCTGCGCCAGCGGCTACAGCAGTACAACGGTTCTATATAAGGAGGGCTTTGCGATGCGCATTGGTTTGGTGGGTTACGGCCATGGCGGCCGACATTTTCACGCACCGCTGATTGCCAGCCTGCCCGGCGCGACTTTTGTCGGGGTGGTCACCCGCTCGGCCGAGCGCCGGCAACTGCTGGCGGCGGAGCATCCCGGGGTGCGGGCCTTCGACAGCATCGAGCAACTGGTCGCGGCCGGGGTCGACGGGCTGGTGATTTCCACCCCGTTGGAGGGCCGCGCGGCGCTGGTGCTGGAAACCATCGAGCGCGGTGTCCCGGTGGTCAGCGACAAGCCCTTCGCCAGCGACGTGGAACAGGCGCGGGCGCTGATCGACGCCGCTGCAACCCGCCGGGTGCCGCTGAGCCTGTACATGAACCGGCGCTGGGACTCGGACTTTCTCACCCTGCGCAAGCTGATCGACAGCGGCACCCTGGGCAGCGTCAGCCGCTTCGAGTCGCGGGTCGAGCGCTATGTGCCGCAGGCCGTGGGCAATGCCAGCGGCGGCGGGTTCCTGCGCGACCTCGGCAGCCATCTGGTGGACCAGGCCTTGCAGCTGTTCGGCCCGGTGACCCGGGTCTACGCCGAGTTGCAGTACGCCGCCCAGGCGCCGACCTGCGACTACGGTTTTTTCCTCGCCCTGAGCCATGCCAATGGCGTGGTTTCCCATTTGTCCGGTAGTTGTCTGCAGAACTGCCAGGGGCCGCGGTTCCGGGTCAGCGGTTCGGCCGGCAGTTATACGGTCGAGGGCCTGGACGGCCAGGAGCAGGCGCTGGTCGCCGGTCTGTCGCCGCAGACCGAGGGCGAGCGCTGGGGCGTCGAGGAACACCGGCGCTGGGGCTGGTTCGAGCAGGGCGAGATTCGCGAGCGGATAGCCTCCGAGCGGGGCGACTGGTTGCAGTTCTATAAACGCTGGCAGGCGGCGCTGCAAGGGCAGGGGCCGCTGCCGGTGACGCCGGCCGAGGCCCTGGCCACCACCCGCGTACTGGACGCCGCGCGCCTGAGCTGGCGCCAGCGCCAGGTGGTGGAAATGGCCGATTTCCGGCTGCAGAATGAATTTGGAATAAAATTCTAAAATGAGTTGATATAGAAATTATTTTCCAATAAAGTCGTTTCCAGGTTGCCGACTAGCAGGGTTCTCGCACCGACCTCAAGCCCGCCTTGAGCCGAGTGGAACCCGCCAACAAAAACAACAGGTACCGTCGATGAAAACCTTCAGTTCCGCTTTGCATCTGCTTCGTCGCGCATTCTTGCGCCGCCGTCCGCTGTCTCGCCAAACATCCCGGCCTGCCGCCATCGTCCAGTCCCTGGTCCGCCTGCTTTGCGTCGAACGCAAGGGCGCGCTGGTGTGCTGCATGCCCGGCGCGCCGATCGTGCGTCTGCCTCACTGAGTGGTTTCTGCGCCTTATCCATAAAACCTACAAGAATGTGGAGAAAGACCTTTCATGAAGACCAAGACCCGTTTTGCCACGCTCGCCCTGTCCCTGTTGCTGGGTAGCGGCTCGGCGTTCGCCGACCTGAAGATCGGCGTGAGCATGTCGCAGTTCGACGACACCTGGCTGACCTACCTGCGCGAATCCATGGACCAGAAAGCCAAGTCCCTGCCGGACGGCGTCACCCTGCAGTTCGAGGACGCCCGGGCCGACGTGGTCAAGCAGCTGAGCCAGGTGGAAAGCTTTATCAGCCAGAAGGTCGACGCCATCGTGGTCAACCCGGTGGACACCGCGGCGACCCGCAAGATCACCGAGGCGGCGGTCAAGGCCGGGATTCCCCTGGTCTACGTCAACCGCCGTCCGGACGACCTGAACCTGCCCAAGGGCGTGGTCACCGTGGCCTCCAACGACCTGGAGGCCGGACAGATGCAGATGCAGTACCTGGCCGACAAGATGGGCGGCAAGGGCGAGGTGGTGATCCTGCTGGGCGACCTGGCGAACAACTCCACCACCAACCGCACCAAGGGCGTCAAGGAAGTGCTGGCTAAATATCCGGGGATCAAGGTCGAGCAGGAACAGACCGGGATCTGGCTGCGGGACAAGGCCATGACCCTGGTCAACGACTGGCTGACCCAGGGCCGCAAGTTCGACGCGGTGGTGGCCAACAACGATGAAATGGCCATCGGCGCCGCCATGGCGCTGAAACAGGCCGGGGTGGAGAAGGGCAGTGTGCTGATCGCCGGGGTCGACGGCACGCCCGATGGCCTGCGCGCGGTGCAGAAGGGCGACCTGGCGGTCTCGGTGTTCCAGGATGCCAAGGGCCAGGCCGACGGCTCGATCGACACCGCGGTGAAGATGGCCAGGCACGAGCCGGTGGAACAGGCGGTGTGGGTGCCTTATCGCCTGATCACCCCGGAAAACGTCGCCCAGTTCAAATAGGCCCGCTTTAAAAAACGGGTTCAAAAAAGCTCGCCCGTTCCATCACAACAATAAGCCGGCGGGGTGGCCCAGCTACCCCGCGGATGGAGTACCTGATCATGTTCGCTTCAGCGACTGCTTCGAGCATCCCGGCGGCGGCCGTGCCGCCCGCCGCCCAGGCCG
>NZ_JACMZT010000041.1:0-57123 GCF_017349615.1 Pseudomonas sp. GW531-T4 | reverse complement strand
TTGCCGTCGCGTTCGGCGTGCACCGCCAGCTGTTGCAGGTACACCGGCGGGAACACACCGACGGTGACGCCATAACGGTGCATCTGCTCGTAGGTAAATTCCGGCGACCACAGGCTGTCATCGCGGATCAGCACGCTGGCGCCGTAGATCAGCGGGTGCATCCAGCCTTCGTGGGAGCCGTCGAAGGCGAAGGACATAAAGTGCAGTTCGCAGTCCGCCGGGCTCATTTCATACCGTTCGCCGGTGGCCAGGCTGTGCATGGCCAGCGGACCGTGGGACACCGCCACGCCTTTGGGCAGGCCGGTGGAACCGGAGGTGTAGATCACGTAGGCGAGGTTTTCCTCGGCCAGTTCCACCTGCGGGCTGGTCGTCGGGTACGCCGCGAAATCAGCCGCGCCTTCGACGCTGAGGGTCGGCAACCCGTCCGGGATCGGCAGGCGATCCAGCAAATGGCTCTGGGTCAACAACAGCCAGGCACCACTGTCTTGCATCATGTAGCGCAGGCGGTCCTGGGGATATTCGATATCCAGCGGCACATAAACCCCACCGGCCTTGAGCACGGCGAGGAAGGCCACCATGATTTCCGCGCAACGCGGCATGGCGATGGCCACCCGGACTTCCGGGCCGACCCCCAGCTCGATCAGCTTGTGCGCCAGCTGGTTGGCCTGGGTGTCCAGTTCGAGATAGCTCAGGCGCTGCTCGGCGAAGAACACCGCCGGTGCCTCTGGCGCCCTGGCTGCCTGATCGGCGAACAGCTGGTGGACGAAACGGTTGGTGGGATAGACCACCTGGGTGTGATCCCAATCCTGGCGAATCCGCCCCTGCTCCTCCCGGCCCAGCATCGCCAGCTCGCCAATCGCCTGTTGCGGTTCGAGCATGCCTTGCAGCAGGTTGCGCCAGTGATCGGCTAAACCTTCGACGGTCGACACCTCGAACAACTCACCGGCATAGATGAACGATGCGTTGATCCCAGCGTCGGTTTCCAGGGTTTCCAGGGTCAGGTCGAATTGCGCGGTACCGCCCTGCAGGACCATTTCCTCGGCGTGCAGGCCCGGCAGGCTGGCGCCGTCAGCGCTTTCCCCGGCAATGCTCAGGTGGTTGTACATCACCTGGAACAGCGGGTTCTGATCCAGCGCGCGCTGCGGCTTGAGCGCATCCACCAGGCGGTCGAACGGCAGGTCCTGATGGGCCTGGGCGGCCAGGGCCGTGGCCTTGACCTGACGCAGCAACTGCCCCACCGCCAGGCTCGGCGCCAGCTCGACGCGCATCACCAGGGTGTTGACGAAGAAGCCCATCACGCCTTCCATTTCCTGGTGGCGACGGTTGCTGACCGGCACGCCGATACGGATATCGGGCTGGTCGCAATAGCGGTGCAGCAACAGGGCGAACGAGCCGAGGAACAGCTGGAACAGGGTCATGTCGTGCTCGCGCGCCAGGCGCCGCAAGCCCTGCTCCAGGTCCACCGGCAGACGCAAACCCAGGCGCTCCTGGCGATGGCTCACCAGGGCCTGGCGCGGATGGTCCACCGGCAGTTCCAGCACCGGGTGCTCCAGCCCCAGTTGCTCGCGCCAGTACTCCAGTTGCCGCTGCTGCTCGCCCTGCTCGAGCCAGGCCCGGTGCCAGCTGGCGTAGTCGGCGTACTGCACGCTCAATTCATCGAACTGCGGGGCCTGCCCCTGGATGAACCCCCGGTAGAGGGCGACGAATTCCCGGGCCAGCACACTCATGGAGGCGCCATCGGAAATGATGTGGTGCAAGGTCACCACCAGCAGGCACTCCTGCTCGGCGATCTGCAGCACCCGGGCCCGGCACAGGGGGCCGTGCTCCAGGTCGAACAGCACCTGGGTTTCTTCCAGGGCCCTGGCCTCGACCGCCTCGCGGGACAGGCCCGGGGCCAGGCGCTCCCAGGCCAGGGGAATTTCACCCTGGGGGTGCACCACCTGGCACAGGCTGTCCTGGTGCTGGGTAAAGGTGGTGCGGAAAGCTTCATGGCGCAGCGCCAGGGCGTCGAAGCTGTGCTGCAACGCCTGCCGGTCCGGCACACCCTGGAGCCGGACCACGATCGGCGTGTGGTAGGCGGTGCTCTGCGGGTGCATCTGCCAGAACAGCCATTGCCGCTGCTGGGCATGGGAAGCCGGCAATGGCTCATCACGCCCTAGCGCCTCGATCAGCGACAGCGAACCGGCGCCGGCGCAGGCCTGCACCTGCTCGACGAACTCATCCAGGCGCGCGGTCTCGAACAGCACCCGCAGCGGCACCTCCGCCGCCAGCAACCGGCGGACCCGGGAAATGATCTGAGTGGCCAGCAGCGAATGCCCGCCCAGGGCGAAGAAGTTATCGCTCAGGCCCACCCGCTCGACCTTGAGCACGTCCTGCCAGATCGCCGCGATTTGCTGTTGCAACTCGCTGACCGGCACGACGTATGCGGCCACCGGTGCCTGCGGTTGCACCGGCGGCAAGGCGCGCAGGTCGAGCTTGCCGTTGGCGGTCAACGGCATGCCTTCCAGGGCCACGAAATGCATCGGCAGCATGTAGTCGGGCAGCGCCACCGCCAGTTGCCGGCGAATCTCCTGCCAGGCCGCTTCCGGCTCCTGAGCGCTGGCCTTGGCCAGCACCCCATAAGCCGCCACTTGCGGCTCGTCGGCCACGCTGACCACCTGCGCCACGGCGTCCTCGACCTGCGGCAACTGCTTGAGCGCCGCGGTGATTTCCCCCAGTTCGATGCGGTAGCCGCGAATCTTCACCTGATGGTCGATGCGCCCCAGGTAATCGATGACCCCGCCATCGAGGTAGCGCGCCAGGTCACCGGTGCGGTACAGCCGCTGCCCGTCGGCACTGAAAGGGTCGGGAACAAAACGCTCGGCGGTCAATGCCGGCCGGCGGTGGTAACCCCGCGCCAGGCCGGCACCGCCCAGGTACAGCTCGGCCGGGGTGCCGGGCGCCACGGGTTGCAGCGAAGCATCCAGCACCCGGGCGCGGACGTTGGCCAGCGGCTGGCCCAGGGGCACCACCGCCAGGGCCTGGTCCACGTCAGCGGCAGCCATGGTCAGGGCGCCGACCGTGGTTTCCGTCGGGCCGTAGTGGTTGAACACCGCGCACTGCGGCGCCAGGGCCCGAACCTTGCGGACCAGCGTCGCCGGGCAGGCTTCGCCGCCCAGCACCAGGCACTGCCTTGGCAGGGCGCGAGCCGGCTCCGCGCCGCTCATCAGCGCCTGCAAATGCGAAGGGACGATCTTCAGTACATCGATCTGCCGGGCGTCCAGGTAGGCCGAAAAGGCCTCGGCATCCAGGCCGGTATCCAGGTCGATCACATGCAGGCAACTGCCGGAGCACAGGGCGCCAAACAGCGTGGTATGCCCCAGGTCGGCGGCGATGGTCGAGACCACCGCCATGTTGCGCGCGGCCCCCAGCGGCAGGCGCGCCAGGATCGCCTGCACGTAGTTGGCCAGGGCCCCGTGGGTGATGGTGACGCCCTTGGCGGCCCCAGTGGAACCGGAGGTGTAGATCGAATAGGCCAGGTGCCCGGCCTCGACCCGTGGCAGCGACGCCTGCGAATCGCTGGCCGGCGCCCAGCTGTCCGACTGGTCGAGCAACAGCACGCTGACCCCGGCCGCCAGCGGCAGCCGCGCCTGCACCGCGGTCTCGCTCAGCAGCAGGGCAACGCCGCTGTCGTGCAGCATGTAGCTCAAGCGCTGCTCGGGGTATTGGGCATCCAGCGGCACGTAGGCGCCGCCGGCCTTGAGCACCGCCAGCAGGCCCACCACCATCTCCAGCGAGCGCTCCACGACGATGCCCACCAGCACCTCGGGGCCCACGCCACGTTGCACCAGGGCCGTGGCCAGGCGCGCGGCGCGCTGATCCAGCTGGCGATAACTCAGGCACTGCTCGCCGAACACCAGGGCCGGCGCCTCGGGCCGCACGCGCACCTGCTCGGCGAACAGCTCGAGCACCGAAACGGCGGCGAATGCCTCAGGCGCACCAATCCCCTGGGCCAGGGTAGCCTGGCGTTGCTCGGCGTCGAGCAGTGGCAGTTCGGCGATCGCCGACTGCGGCTCACGCACCATCGCCCACAGCAGGTTCTGCCAGTGGCCGGCCATGCGTTCGACGGTCTGTTCCTCGAACAGCTGGCAGTCATAGGTGAAGGCGGCCTGCAGCAGGCCGCCGCGTTCGAAGGTGTCCAGGGTCAGGTCGAACTGCACCGTGCGCTCGTTGCGCGCCAGGGCCTGCACTTCGAGCCCGGAACGGCTGCGCAGGGTGGCCAGCTCGGTGACCTGCGGCTGGTGGTTGTAGAGCACCTGGAACAGCGGGCTGTGGCTCAGGCTGCGCTCGAGTTGCAGGGCCTCCACCAAGCGTTCGAAAGGCAGCTCCTGATGGGCCTGCGCCCCCAGGGTGGTCTCGCGGATATCGGCCAGCAGTTGCTCCACCGTCAAATGCGGGCTCAACTCGCTGCGCAGCACCTGGGTGTTGACGAAGAAGCCGATCAGCCCTTCGGCTTCCTGGCGCGTGCGGTTGGCGATCGGCACGCCGACGCGGATATCCTGCTGGCCGCTGTAGCGTGCCAGCAGCAGCTTGAAACCTGCCAGCAGCACGGCGAACAGGGTCACCCCCTGCTGTCGCGCCAGGGCACCCAGTTGCTGGGCCAACGGTGGCGCCAGCTCGAAGTCCAGGCGCCGCCCCTGGCGGCTGGAACGGGCCTGGCGCGGATGATCGGTGGGCAGCCTGAGCACCGGGTGTTCGTCCCCGAGCTTGGCCCGCCAGTACGCCAGCTGCCGCTCCTGCTCCCCGGCTTCCAGCCAGCTGCGCTGCCACAGCGCGTAGTCGCGGTACTGGATCGGCAGGGCCGGCGCGCTCGGCACCTCGCCCTCGAGCAGGGCGTCGTAGGCTTGCAGGAACTCCTCGATCAGCACGCCCATGGACCAGCCGTCGGCGACGATGTGGTGCAAGGTCAGCAGCATGACGTGCTCCTGCTCCCCCAGCCCCAACACGCAGACCCGCAACAGCGGCCCCTGCTGTAGATCGAAGGGCCGGCGCGCCTCGGCGTCGGCCCGCTGCCGTACGCTGGCTTCGCGCTGCGCGGGGTCGAGGTCGCTCAGGTCCTGGTAATCGATGCTCACCTGGGTCGCCAGGACGACCTGCCGCGGCTCGTCCTGCTCCAGGCGGAACACCGTGCGCAGGCTTTCATGGCGCTCCAGCAGCCAGTCGAAGGCCCGGGCCAGCACCGCCCGATCCAGCGGCCCGCTCAGGCGTACCGCGTTGGGCAGGTTGTAGGCCGCGCTCTGCGGGTCCAGTTGCCAGAGAAACCACATGCGCTGCTGCGCGTAGGACAGCGCCTGGCGCTCAGGCACAGCGACCCCCGCGGGAATCGGCAGCAGAGAGAAGTCGACGCCTTCCTTGTCCAGAGCCTTCAAGAACAGCCGGCGCTTTTCCAGCGGCAGTTCAATGAATCTACGGGCGAGCTTCAAGGAGTCTTCGGCATTCATCGGGGGGCATCCGTACTTGCTTGTGGGGTATCGAGCATTGGCTCGGTCATCCCTACGGAACGGATGAAGGCCCGGGAAAATTAACCCCGCGCGCCACGCCAGCCACCCTCCCCCGGCGCCGCCCAGGAGCCGCCGACCAGCGGCGCCGACGCTAAATCGGACCCGCCGCCTTTCGTTCCTTGCTTATCCCCCCTTGCACAGGTATCCGCCCATGTCCTCCGCCCAATCGCTGACCGACATCCTCACCCAAGGCTTGCGCAAACTGACGGGCATCGACCGGCCCAGACCCAAGGGCTACCGGGTGATCAACGTCGAGCTCAAGCACCGCATCGTCCTCAGCCCGTCCCTGGTGCGCCTGGTGTTCGCCGGCGAGGACATCGCCCAGGCCCGCGCCCTGGCCCCGGACCAGCGCATCAAGCTGTTGTTCCCCGGGGCCGACGGCAGCGTTCCGCAACTGCCGGTGGAAGGCGACTGGCACGCCGCCCGGCGCAAGCTGCCGGCCGAGCAGCGGCCACCGATGCGCACCTACACCATCCGCGCCCTGCGCCTGCAACCGGCGGAACTGGATGTGGACTTCGTGCTGCACGGAATCAACGGCCCCGCGTCCAGCTGGGCCACCCACGCCCGGCCCGGCGACCGCCTGCAGATGGTGGTGCCGAACAAGGCCTACAGCGGCGACCCCGGCGGTTATGAATGGATGCCGCCGGCGGGGATCCGCAAAGTGCTGCTGATGGGCGATGAAACCGCCCTGCCGGCCATTGCCGGGATTCTCGAGGAGCTGCAGGCCTATCCGGATTACCCGGACGTGCAGGCGTTTATCGAAGTGCCCCACGAAAGCGACTGCATCGACCTGCGCTGCAACCCCCAGACCCGGCTCAACTGGCTGCCGCGGGACCTGTTGGGCGCCCAGCATGGCGAAACCCTGATCCATGCCGCCCGGGAGCTGGCCGAGCTGCCGCCGCCCAACACGGCACAGCGGCCGATCAAGCTGCGCGAGGGCGACGAGGAACAGCGTCCCTGGGAGACCGCCACGCCGGCCGACAACAGCTTCTATGCCTGGGTGGCCGGCGAGTCCGCCACGGTGATGAGCATTCGCCGCCACCTGATCAACGAGCGTGGCCAGGAACGCCGCAACCTGACCCTGATGGGTTACTGGCGCCTGGGCACGTCGTTGGGCTGACAGATCTGCCTGGGCCTTGAGAACGCCACGGCCGTGCCGGCCGATCGCAGCCTGCGGCAGCGGCTACACCCACTCCTGTAGCCGCTGCCGAGCCCGCGAGGCTGCGATAAGGCCCGCAGGGCCTTGCTTGACGATCTTGCGATGGAGCCACCGAGAACGCCGCGGCCGTGCCAACCGATCGCAGCCTGCGGCAGCGGCTACACCCATTCCTGTAGCCGCTGCCGAGCCCGCGAGGCTGCGATAAGGCCCGCAGGGCCTTGCTTGACGATCTTGCGATGGAGCCACCGAGAACGCCGCGGCCGTGCCGGCCGATCGCAGCCTGCGGCAGCGGCTACATGAAGCCAGTCTCCGACCCTGTAGCCGCTGCCGAGCCTGCGAGGCTGCGATAAGGCCCGCAGGGCCTTGCTTGACGATCTTGCGATGGGCCACCGAGCGCCGCGGCCGTGCCGGCTATTCGCAGCCTGCGGCAGCGGCTACAGGGCGGTCGCCGCTTCGGGTTGCAGGTGACGCCGACGATGCACCTCAAGGTGGCCCTTGATCAGGCTCAGGACCTTGGCTTCGTGCTCGTGAATGAAGAAGTGCCCGCCCGCCAGCATGTCCACCGAGAAGCTGCCCTGGGTCTCCTTGCTCCAGCCAATCAGCTGTTCGGTGGTGGCCCGGTCGGCCTTGCCCCCCAGGACATGCACCGGGCAGTTCAGCAACGGGCGCTGCAGCGGGCGAAAACGGCCACACAGGAGAAAGTCGGCGCGCAGGATCGGCAGGGTCAGGCTCATCAACTCCTGGTTGGCCAGCACCTCTTCACTGGTGCCGTTGAGGGTACGCAGCTGCTCGATCAGCTGTTCGTCGGTCTTGGGGTCGGCAAAACCCCGGTCGTAGTCGGTGCGCAGGGTCGGCGCCGCGGTCCCCGAAGCGAACAGCGCCACCGGCTCCGGACAACCCAGGGCCCGCAGGGCGTGGGCCAGCTCGCAGGCCAGCAGCGCCCCCAGGCTATGGCCGAACAAGGCATAGGGCATACGCAGATTGGCGCGGATTTCCACCGCCAGTTGCCGCGCCAGCTCGCGCATGTCGGTGTGCAGCGGCTCGGCGTAACGGGCGCCACGCCCGGGCAGCTCCACCGGCGCAAGGTGCAACCATTGCGGCAGCTTGCGGCGCCAGCGGCTGTAGACCATGGCGCTGGCTCCGGAATACGGCAGGCATAGCAGCGTCAGCTGGGTCACGGTGTTCCCCTTGAAAAAAATGATGGTAAAGACTGGACGTGCCACCTGAGCGGCAAATTAGTAGCCGCCACCGGCCTGACGCTGATCTGCAGGAGCAGCCGGTCGACGCTCGATTGCTCGCGATGAACCTGAGAGCGCCACGTTTATCCAGCCAATACATCGGTATCGTTAACGACCATCGCGAGCAAGCTTCGCTCCTACAGTAGATCCCCTTCGCTGACCGATCGGCATTGGATCATCCGCCCCCATAAATTTCCCGGCACAGCCTTCGTTCCAGTCGCAGATCAAACCAACCGACAAGAGAGACCGCCGTGGACGTGCAGAGCATTCTGTGTCCACCTCGCTGTCGGTGAATTTCTGGGTCAACTCCGGGCGCGGCGGGTAAGGCTCAGGCGACCGCCGGCTGGCCGCGGGTCAGTCGGCGGCAGCTCTGCACCGCCGCCCCCAGCACCACCACTGCCGCCGCCTGCGCCACCCAGAAGCCGCTGCGCGCGCCAAAGGCATCCACCAGCCAGCCGGAACTGGCGGCGCCGATGGCCACGCCGATGCTCACCCCGGTGACCAGCCAGGTCAGGCCCTCGGTGAGCTTGGCCGGTGGCACGATGTTCTCGACCAGGGCCATGGCGACGATCAGGGTCGGGGCGAAGAACAGGCCGGAGACGAATACCGCCAGGGACAGGCCGAGGATATTGCTCGCCAGCAGCAATGGCAGGGTGGTCACGGCGGTGGCGATGCCGCCGTACATGAACAGGCGCGGCAGCGGGATATTCAGTTTCAACGCACCGAAGGCGATACCCGCCAGGCAGGAACCGATGGCGTACACCGACAGCACGATGCTCGCCGCCGCGGGTTGCCCCTGCTGCTGGGCGAACGCCACGCTGACCACGTCCACCACGCCGACGATCATGCCCATGGCGATCATCAGCAACACCAGCAACTGCAACTCCAGCGACCGGATGATCGACGCGTCGTGCCCGGCCTCATGGGGATGCACCGGTGGCTCGGTCGCCCGTTGCGCCACCAGCGCGGTGACGCCGATCGCCAGCAGCAACAGCGCCGCCAGCGGCCCGGCCTCGGGGAAGGCCGCCACGCACAGCCCCACCGACAACGGCGGGCCGACGATAAAGCACACCTCATCGAGCACCGATTCCAGGGCATAGGCAGTCTGCAACTGCGGCTGGCCGCGGTACAGCTCGGTCCAGCGGGCGCGGATCATCGCCGGTATGCTCGGCATGCAGCCGGCCAGGGCGGCGAACAGGAACAGCGTCCAGTGCGGCGCCTGCAACCGGGTGCACAGCAACAACGCCAGCAGCGCCCCGCCACCCAGGCCGGCGGCGATCGGCAGCACCCGGCCCTGGCCGAAACGGTCGACCAGACGCGACACCTGGGGCGCGCAGAAGGCCGTGGCCAGGGCGAAGGTCGCCGCCACCGCACCGGCCAGCGCGTAACCGCCCTTGAGCTGGGCCAGCATGGTGATCAGGCCGATGCCGGTCATCGACATCGGCATCCGCGCAATCATCCCCGCCACCACGAAAGCGCGACTGCCGGGGGCCTTGAACAGTTCGCGGTAAGGGTTTGCCATCGTCATCACACCTTGTCTGAGGCTTGCCAGAAATGCACCGCAAGACAAAAATACATACGGCGCGTATGTGAGAAAGCATGATAACATACGCGGCGTATGTCAATCCACCTGTCAGCTGTGTGAGTGCCCGCCATGAGCCCGCGTCAACGCGCCGAGATGATCGAAGAAACCCGCAGCAAACTCATCGCCAGTGCCCGCCAGGCCTTTGGCAGCCTGGGGTATGCCAACACCTCGATGGACGACCTGACGGCCGAGGCGGGCCTGACCCGGGGGGCCTTGTATCACCATTTTGGCGACAAGAAAGGCCTGCTGGCGGCGGTGGTGGAACAGCTCGATGCGGAGATGGACCAGCGCCTGGAGGCGATCTCGCGCGGCACCGACGACCTCTGGGAAGCCTTCGTCCAGCGCTGCCGCACCTACCTGGAAATGGCCCAGGAAGCGGAGATCCAGCGCATCGTCCTGCAGGATGCGCGCGCGGTACTCGGGGACCTGACCGAGGCCAGCGAAGAACAGTGCGTGGCGTCCTTGAGCACACTGCTGGATGAGCTGATGCAGGCCGGCCTGGTGGTCAACGCCCCCAGCGAAGCCCTGGCGCGCCTGATCAACGGCAGCCTGCTCGACGCCTCGCTGTGGATCGCCCGCGACGAGCATCCGGGGCAACGCTTGCAGCAAGCGCTGGTCGGCCTGGAGGCGCTGTTGCAGGGCTTGCGGGTGCGCTGAGCCCTGGCTCGGAAGATCTTCTGGCAGCCGTGACCGGCCTCCTCGCTCTCGTAGGAGCGAGGCTTGCCCGCGATAGGGGCAACGCGGAATGTCGGATACACCGTGTCATCCTTCATCGCGCGCAAGCTGCGCGCCTACGAAAGACGACCAGGGTGCCTGCCGCAATGCGCGGCCGCTGTAGCCGCTGCCGAGCGCAGCGAGGCTGCGATCGAGGCCGAAGGACTCGCCAGGTAGGCACCGCGTTTCCCCAGATCCTACGAGGTGTCAGGCTTAGCGGCCCTCCGGGCCGATCGCAGCCTCGCGGGCTCGGCAGCGGCTACAGAGGTGGCGTGTTTTGCCCGCGCGAGCGGTTCGCGGCAATGGCGGATTGCGGGCAGAATAGGCCGCCCCGGCCCTCTCAAGGATTCCCATGCGCCAGGTGCTGCTGATCATCGATGTGCAACCCACGTTCAACCCGCCGGACTGGCTGGTGGACGGCATCAACGCCCTGCTCGGCCAGTTGCCCTCGGTGGCCACCGTCGAACGCCATGACGAAAGCCAAACCCCCTTCGTCCGCCAGCTCGGCTGGCAACCCGCCGCCGATGACCACAGCCTGGTCGCCGCCGACCGCATCTTCATCAAGCACGGCTACGCCCCCACGCCAGAGACCATCGCCTACCTGCGCAGCCTGGCCCCCGAACGCGTGCTGGTCTGCGGCATCCAGACCGACACCTGCGTGCTCGCCGCCGGCTTCGCCCTGTTCGACGCCGGCCTGCAACCGACCCTGATCACCGACCTGACCCTGGGCTCGTCACTGGACCGCAGCGGGCAGTTGGGAGTGCGGTTGTGGCAGCACCATTTCAAGCACCTCACGACCAGCGCCGAGCTCACTTTCCTGTAGCCCCTGACTGAGGTGTGACGCCTTCGTCAGCGCTTTATGCCGTCAGGGCAAAACCCACGCACGGAGTCTCCACACGACACTGGCCAGACACACGGATTGAGCTAAGGTTGCTGCTTTCCCTGTCGCCGGATCCGTCATGAACAGCTCGCCCTCTGTCCAGTACCTCCAGACACCTCGCCTGCACATCGCCTACGAACATCACGGCCCCGCCGACGGCGCGCCGGTGATTCTGCTGCATGGCTTTCCCTACGACCCGCGCGGCTACGACGAGATCGCCCCCGAGCTGGCGGCGCGTGGCTACCGGGTGATAGTGCCGTACCTGCGCGGTTACGGGCCGACCCGCTTCGCCGGCCCGGACATCCTGCGTTCCGGGCAGCAGGCGGCGCTGGCCCAGGACCTGCTGGACCTGATGGATGCCCTGGAGATCCCCCGGGCCGCCCTCGCCGGTTTCGACTGGGGCGGTCGCGCCGCCTGCATCGTCGCGGCCCTGTGGCCGGAGCGGGTGCGCTGCCTGGTGAGCGCCGACGGCTACAACATCCAGGACATTGCCCGCTCGACCCAACCGCGGCCGCCCGAGACCGAGCACCGGCTCTGGTATCAGTATTATTTCCACACCCAGCGCGGCGTGGACGGCCTGACCGCCAACCGCCGCGCACTGTGCGCACTGCTGTGGCAACTGTGGTCGCCGACCTGGGATCGCGGCCGCGAACTCTACGACCTGAGCGCGCCGTCGTTCGACAACCCGGACTTCGTCGAGGTGGTGATCCACTCCTACCGGCATCGCTTCATGTACGCCCCGGGCGACCCGAGCCTGGAACACATCGAGCAGGCCCTGGCGCAGCAACCGCCGATCCGCGTACCGACCATCTCGCTGTGCGGCGGCGCCGACGGAGTCGGCCCGGCCAGCGAAGAGGATGAAGACATCGGCCTGTTCACCGGCCCTTACCAACGCCGGATCTTGCCCGGAATCGGCCACAACGTACCCCAGGAAGCGCCGCAGGCGACCTTGCAGGCGCTGCTGGAACTACTGGAAGCCTGACTCCCCCTCCGGCGAAAAGCGCTCCCGATACGCCTGCGGCGTCACGCCCACCAGCCGCAGGAAGCTGCGGCGCAGGGTTTCTTCGCTGCCGAAACCGCACTGCACGGCGATGCGCTTGATCGGTACGCCGCTGTCGCCGAGCAGGCGCCGGGCGCTTTCCACGCGGATCTGTTCGATGGCCCGGGCCGGGGTCTGGCCGGTGTCGGCGCGGTAGTGGCGGACAAAGCTGCGTTCGCTCATGCCGGCCTGTTCGGCCAGGGTCGGGAGGTTCAGCTCGCGACCGAGGTTTTCGGCGATCCAGGCGTGCAGGTCGTCGAAGCGGCTGCCCTGCTTTTGCAGGGCCAGGGTCGCGCTGAATTGCGACTGGCCGCCCGGGCGCTTGAGGAACACCACCAGTTGCCGGGCCACGTCCAGCGCCATGGCGTGCCCCAGGTCCGCCTCGACCAACGCCAGGGCCAGGTCGATGCCGGCGGTGACGCCGGCCGAGGTCCAGACGGGCCCCTCGTTGATGAAGATCGGGTTGGCCTCCACCCGCAAGCGCGGGTATTGCCGCGCCAGTTGCTCGCAGCGGGTCCAGTGGGTGACCACCCGGCGCCCGTCGAGCCAGCCGCTGGCGGCCAGCAGGAAGGCCCCGGTGCACACCGACGCCACCCGCCGCGCCAGCGCCGCCTGCTGGCGGACCCAGGCCACCAGCGCCGGGTCTTCGGCCGCGGCGTACACGCCCCAGCCGCCGGCGATGATCAGGGTGTCGCAAGGCGTGCCCGGCGCCGGCAAGGGCTCGGCCAGCAGCGCCAGCCCGGCCGAGGTGGTCACCGGCCCGTCGCCCGCGGCGATCACGTTCACCGCGTAGGGCAGCGGCAAGCCTTTATGCCGCGCCAGGTCGTTGGCCGAAGCAAACACCTGCAGCGGGCCCGTGACGTCGAGCACCTGGGCGTTGGCGAAAGTCAGTACATGAACGGTTCTGGCGGTCTGGGGCATGGTTGGCGTAAATCGTGGGCAGGTTGGCGTATTCGCCAAAGCCTAGGGCGCTAGAGTCGAACCGTCCAGCCACATAAGGGTGGGCACCTTCGAACTTTTCCAGGGAGATACCCCATGACGCTGCAGATCGGTTTCCTGTTGTTCCCCAACGTCCAGCAACTCGACCTGACCGGCCCCTACGATGTGCTCGCGTCGCTGCCGGACGTGCAGGTGCATCTGGTCTGGAAGACGCACGGGCCGGTTACCGCCAGCACTGGTTTGGTGTTGCAGGCGACCACACGCTTCGCCGACTGCCCGCCGCTGGACGTGATCTGCATCCCCGGTGGCGCCGGTGTCGGGCCGTTGATGGAAGACCCGCAGACCCTCGATTTCATCCGCCAGCAGGCGGCGCAGGCACGTTACGTCACCTCGGTGTGCACCGGCTCCCTGGTGCTCGGCGCGGCCGGGCTGTTGCGTGGCAAGCGCGCCACCACCCATTGGGCCTACCACCATTTGCTGGAGGCGCTGGGGGCGATCGCGGTGCAGGAACGCGTGGTGCGCGACGGCAACCTGTTGAGCGGAGGCGGGATTACCGCCGGGATCGATTTTGCCCTGACCCTGGCCGGCGAGCTGTTCGGCGAGGCAACGGCGCAGCGGGTGCAGTTGCAACTGGAGTACGCCCCGGCTCCGCCTTTCGCCGCCGGTAGCCCACGGACAGCGCCCAAAGCGGTGGTGGAAGAAGCCCAGCGGCTCGCGGCGAACTCCATCCAACAACGCGGCGAGATAGTCGACAGGGTCGTGGCGCAGTGGCAGCAGGCCTGAGACCTGCGCACGCCGGGGGGAAGAAAGATGCGGGCCAGGGCAACCTTATCGGCCAGCTGAGCCCTGGCCGCATCTTCGCTTGACCGACGTCAGGCCGGGACTGCGTGCTCAGTGGCCTGTCGGAGGTAGTCGATCACCTGCTGCACGGTCTGCAGGCTATCGGCTTGGTCGTCCGGGATGGTGAGTTCGAACTCGGTCTCCAGGGCCGTCACCAGTTCCACCCGGGCCAGCGAGTCCGCTCCCAGGTTCCCGACAAACGAGTCCTGGTTGCCGATCTGCGCCAGGTCGACGGCCAGTTCGCTCGCCACCACTCTTTTCACACGTTGCTCGAGGGTTTCCATAGTCATTCCCTTGCAGTTGGATGCGTACCACGAAACAGTGGCCGGCCCGCGCCGGCCACCGGGTTGTTGCGCCATGGCGAGGCGCGTCAGACCACCGTCAGGTGCATGAAGCCACCGGAGAAGCGCCCGCTTTCCGGGACGAAACACAGCAGGCGCTGCCCCTTGTGCAGGCGCCCGGACTCCAGCAGCTCGTGGATCATGATGTAGATCGACGCCGAGCCGGTGTTGCCACGCTCGGACAGGTTGGTGAACCAGCGCTCCTGGGGAATCGCCAGTTCGGTGTTTTCCAGGCACTCGGCAATCGGCTGGCGAAAGTATTCCGACGACATGTGCGGCAGGAACCAGTCGATGGCCTCGGGCGACAGGTTGCGCTTGATCATCACCTCCTTGAGCGGCTTGCCGAGGGTGTACTTCACCACGTTCTCGTTCAGCAGCCGCACGTCCTGCTTGATCGCGAAAATCGAGCGCGAGGCCCACTCTTCTGGAGTCAGCAGCTTCCAGCCGACCAGGCTGTCGTCCTCGGCCTTTTCCGCGCCGGCGTACATGCAGGTCGGCAGTTCGTTGGCGTAGGAGAAGATGTCGATCCAGTCGATGCGCAGCGACAGGCCGCCGGCCCGTGGCTGGTTCTCGAGCAGAAAGGCCCCGGCACCATCGGACAGCATCCAGCGCAGGAAGTCTTTATCGAAGGCGATTTCAGGGCGGGCCGCCATCTGCGCCACCAGCGCCTCGTTTTCCGCATCGAAATTGCGCGCATGCAGCACCGGCGAAGGCACCTCCGAGGCGGTGGCCACGGCATTGCGACTGGCCCCCGACAGCACCGACAGGTAGGCGTATTTCAATGCGGTCAGGCCCGCCAGGCAGATGCCGGCGGTGGACACCACTTCGCAAGGTTTGTTGCCCAACTCGCCATGCACCATCACGCCATGGTTGGGCATCAGCTGGTCCGGCATGGTGGTGCCGGTGGACAGGCATTCCATGGAGTCCAGGGCAAAACCGTCGCCCACCAGGCCCTTGATCGCCTCGGCGGTTATTTGCGCGTTAGTGAAACGGGGAATACCGGTCTGCGGGTCCAGCACATAATAGCGCTGCTTGATACCGTTATTGCGCAGCACTACTTGCCGAGACCGTGAAGGTCGCCCGCCCACATACCCGAGAATGCTTTCCATCGTATCGTTATCCACTGCCTCTCCCGGCATATAAGTGGATGTTTTCGTAATATAGACAAACGATTCACTCATGATGATTTCACTCTTCAGTTTCAAGATTTAGTTGCGAGCCGGACGGTTGTTCGTAATAACGCTGCAACTCGTCCAGTCGCGTCCGGATAAAGGGATGAAGCAAACGGCGTAACACCAGTGAAATAGGCAGGACAGTCAAGATGACCAGCAATAGATAAACGATGAACACGCCCAGCAAGAGTCGCCGTAGCCATTGCCCATACTTGCCGAAACGGCAAATTATTCCCGACCAGAACTTGAAGCCTTTATAGGCCGCACGCTCGCTGAGTATCAGCCCGGGGTTGACGGGCGCCGCCCCCAGCCCGGCCAGCATCGGCCCTTTGGCTTTCTCTTTATTGGCATACAGGGCGGCCTTCAATGCCCGCCCGAAACGTGCGGCGCCCTGGACATCCTCGGCGCTGATCCCGGCCTTGGGCAGGCCGAGGAATGACTCGCGGCTGCCGGTGAACATCCAGCGCGGCGTGGTAATCAGGGTGGCGAAGGTATTGGCCCGGTCGGTCAGCACGACGTTGTCGCGCAGCCGCGCGCCGGCCTCGTCCAGCAGGCGCTTGACCACCTCCTGGGCCATCAGCCACATGTTGCGGCAGGCGATCACCGTGACCACCGGGCGCCCGGCCAGCAGGCGCTTGCCTTCCGCGCTCTGGAGAAACGCGGTGATCAGCGGCGACGGCGACAGGTACCAGACCTGATACGCCAGGATCACCAGGTCGAAAGGCCATGGATGATCGGTATGCACCGGTTCGATGGCCGGCGGGCTGAGTTGCACGGTCTCGGGAAACACGTCGAAAAACCTGCCCACCGGCCAGGGAAACGGATAGGCGACCCGGGGCTTGAGCACCACTTCATGCACCTTGACCTCCTGCGTCGAACGCAGGGGCGAGATCAGGCTTTCGACCACTTCGCTCAACTGACCGCTTTGCGAATAACGAACCACAAGTACATGTTTCATAAGTGCGGGGACCTTTTGCTTTTCAACCACACAGGCACGCCAGAGATCACTTGAAATGAACCTCGGCATGAAAGGCAGTTTTATAAGTTGGGCACGACAAACAAGGCGCGCGCTGTATTCGTGGCAGGTCGAACTTAAAAACAAAACATAATGAACGACAAAACAGCAGCACCCGGAACAGCGGCCTGGTGATGAACTGAAAGCGGAAATCGCCCACCGCGCATTCCAAACACTGTCTGCCCGTTTTGACAGAATGTATTTGTAGTGAGACAGAACCCGTCTTCTTGGCTGAAACTCTATCTGCAATCGGATACTTGTAAACCTACCAACTCTGGTAGGTCCTTCGCGCTACCCAGCGGACGAACTTACATGCTCTTATCTGAACTTTTTTCATCTAAGCAGGGTATGTTCAATACTGGCTACTGGCCTTAATTGAAAAGTTTTCCCGCGCGTGTTCAGGCAGCCTCTACACTCTGGCCCAGCCTTCCCTCAGGAGCCTTGCCATGCACAAGACTTACACCGGCAGTTGTCATTGCGGTGCCGTGCGCTATGAAGTCGAGATCGACTTGAGCCTGGGCACCCACAAGTGCAATTGCTCGATCTGCAGCAAGACCCGCAACTGGAACGCGATCATCGCCCCCAAGGCCTTTCGCCTGCTCAGCGGCGAACAGGCGCTGAGCGACTATCGGTTCAACCGTGGCAATACCCATCATCTGTTCTGCAAGCATTGCGGCGTGCGCACCTTCGGGCGCGGTCATGTGCAGGAGATCGGCGGCGACTATGTCGCGGTGCAGGTGATGACCCTGGATGACATCGACCTGCAAGAGCTGCTTGCGGCCCCGGTGCATTACGCCGACGGTCGCCATGACAACTGGGGGCATGTGCCGGAGGAGATCCGTCACCTCTAGCTTTTCCACAGGCGAAAAAAAACCCGCCGAAGCGGGTTTTTTTCAAGACCATTACGACATCCTGTCGCTGCATCCTTGCACATGGTCGGTCATCCATGACCCTGAGCGCGTCCTGCGCTGCAGTTGGTGAATGAAGATTAAGCCTGTCGCCCAATCGGCAACAGGCGAAATAGCAGCCAGCGCATGTAAGCCTTTCGCCATAAAACCACTGACCAAAACCCCTAGGCCGCGCCTTCCAGGGCCTGGATGGCCAACTCCGCCACCTGCAGTTCGTGTTCCATGCTGGTTATGTCGCCGTCCTCCAGGAACCACGCGGCGGACAGCCCGGTATAGGCCAGCACCCATTGCAGCAGGCGCTTGCGCTCCAGCCCCGCGGCCTGGGCGATGACCTCGACCTGGCGGGTGAAGCGCTGCGGATCGCCGCTGGTCGGCAGGTCCGGGTTGCAGATCAGGTTGGCGAAATCGAAGCCGCGCTCGCCCATGACCCGCTTGGGATCGATCACCAGCCAGCCGCGCTCCTCGAAATCCAGCACGTTGTCGTGATGGATATCGCCGTGCAGCACCACCTGTTCCCGAGGGGATGCCAGCAACTCGTCGGCCGTGGCCAGGCAGCGCAGGAACATCCCGCCCTCGTGCCGGGCGGCCAGGCGCAGGGCCTTGAACCATTCCGGCAGGGTCAACAGCGGCGGCAAGGGTGTCGAGCGTGGCGCGTGCAGGCGTGCCAGGCTGGCGCAGACGATCCGGCTGACCTCGTCGTCTTCGCCGGCCAGGGCCATCTGCATCAGCGAGCGCCGGCCCATGGCCCGCTCCATCAACAAGGCATCGCCGTGGTGCGCGTAGACCCGGGCGGCGCCCTCCCCGGCCCACCAGGCCATCAGCCGGTTGCCGTATTTTTCCTCGTCGTCGAGGGCGATCTTCAGCATCGCCGGCGCGTCGTCCAGGCGCACTGGCAACAGGTGGCTGCCAGGGGTGACGATGGGCGCGCCATCGACCTGCAGGTTCCAGCGTTTCAGGTAAAACTCGAACATCCGTGATGATTTCCGTTATGACTCGACAAAGGCCTGCAATTGACCCAGGGCCTGATCCCACTGCTGGCCGATCACCTCCAGCGAGCGCCGGGCTTCGGCCAGCCGGCCCGGCTCGAACGCCCACAGGCGCTCGCGCCCCAGCTTGGCGTCGCGCACCAGCCCGGCCTGCGCCAGCACCTGCAGGTGCTTGGTCACCGCCTGGCGGCTGATATCGGTGCCGAGGGTCAGTTGGGTGATCGACATGGCGCCGCCACCACACAGGATGGCGACGAGCCGCAAGCGGGTCTCGTCACCCAGTGCCGCGAAGATCATGGCCGAGCCGTCCAGCGATGCCGCCACCGGCAACAGGGATGGGGAAGAAGTATCAGGGGCCAAGGTAGGTCTCGATATTGTTCATCTGCTCGTCCCAGCCGCGGCTGTTCATGCGAAACGCCTTGAGCCGCCGCTCGGGTGGAATGCCGTCGAACCCCGACTCGACCACCCGCAGCAAGGTACCGCCGTCCAGGTCTTCGAGTTCGAATTGCACCAGGGTGCTGGGCTCGACGGAATAGTCGACTCCAGACTCCACCGCGTAAGGGTGCCAGCTGAAGGCGAACAGGTGTTCGGGCTCCAGCCGCTCCACCAGCACATCCCAGACCAGGTGTTCATACCCGGGGTAGGTAATCTGCCCCCGGGTGCGTTGCCCGACGACAAAACGCTGGCCCGCGAGCGCTACGCCGAACCAGCTGCCGAACGCCTCGGCATCGGCCAGCGCGGCCCAGACACGGGAACGGGTTGCCTTGAGCAGGATCTTTCTTTCGATGCGATCTGATGAGTTCATGGGTCACCTCCAGTGATGAAACCCTAGACGCTCTCGCGAAAAACGCAACCTGATAGTTGCGTATTTTTTTACCGCCCGACCAGGCACAGGTTGAAATCCCTCGCCCCGCCGCCGAAAAACAGGGCTAAGCTCGCCACTCGCCAATGGCTGCCTCGCCGCTGCCCAACGCGGTAGTGAGCGCAGCGGACAACAGAAATGGAATGCCTCCGATGACCCAGACATCCCCCGCAATCACCCTGGAAAAACTGCGCCGGGCGATCAGGCTGATCGACGAGCCGCTGATCGAACTGACGCCTCAGTCGCTGACCTACCTGCGCTCCTACCCCGCCCTGCTGGCCGCCTCCAGGACCCTGGCCAGCACCCACGACAGTGGCGACCTGCTGTTGCAGTTATCGGCGATGTGCTACGGCTGGATGCCCAGGGTGGCCCGGGTGAATGCCAGACATGTCGATAGAGCCTCGGCCGCCCTCGCCTGCGCACTGGAGTCGGACGTCCTGATCGACACGGCGCAGATGCAGGATCTGGCCAACAGCCTGCACTCGGTAGTGGGCACCTCCAAGCTCCTGCACTTTCTGCGCCCGCAGCTCTACCCGATCTGGGATTCGAAGGTCGCTCTGTTCTGGGCAATGCCCTTCAAAAAATCCTTGCAGGCTCACATGAGCAACGTTGGAAACTACCACCGCTACATTAAAGACATTGAGGCACTGATCGCGTCTCCCGATTTCTCCGCGTTTTATAACGACTTCGACCAGGCGTACAGCAGACGCCTCGACAGGCTGAAGATCGCGCCCTATAGCCTGTCACCGGTCCGCGCGGTCGAGGCCGCGGCCTTCGAGCTGTCCGGCGGCGATTATGACGACGATTGACCGGCGGCCCTTGCCGCGCGACGCCAACATCGGGCGATGCCCCTTGTCGGTGTGTCCCCCTTCACTGTGAGAATCCCCATGAACCCACGCATTTTCCTGGCCCTGGCGCCGCTGCTGCTCACCCCGCTGGCACAGGCCGCCGACTGTGCCAACGCCACCACCCAGGCCGCCATGAACCAGTGCGCCGCCGAGCAGCACCAGGCCGCGGACAAGGAACTGAACACGCTCTACCAGCGCATCACCCAGCGCCTGAAGGACAACCCGGACGGCAAGAAGCTGCTGGTCAGCGCCCAGCGCGCCTGGGTGGCCTTCCGGGATGCGGAATGCGGGTTCGCCGCGTCGGGCGTTGCCGGTGGCAGCGTCTATCCGTTGATCTACAGCAACTGCACCACCGACCTGACCAAGGCCCGGGTCGAGGCGTTCAAGACCTACCTCAAGTGCCAGGAAGGCGACCTGAGCTGCCCGGTGCCGGGCAATTGATCGGCGGCGATCTTTAGATTTTTCGCGAGCAAGCTCGCTCCTACAAGGGACCGCATGCATTTGGAGTGCGGTGTCGGGAGATGACACATTCCCCTGTAGGAGCGAGCTTGCTCGCGATGGCGGTATCGACGCCTAACGCTCGAACACCTGGGCCGTGGTGATCGCCATGTCCCCGCCCGGCAGCTTGATGCTGCCGATCTGCTTCAGGCTGTCGGCATCGAAGATCGCCACGTCGTTGAAGGTCCCGGCCAGGTAGATCTTGCTGCCTGCCTTGTTGAAGGAAATGCAGTAGTAGGAATGGTCCAGGGTGGCGGCCTGGAGCAGTTTTTTCTGCTTGATGTCGTACTTGGCCAGGCGGTTGAGCACACCGAACATCAGGTTCGGGTCCTTCGGCGAACGCATGCCGCTGAAGTAGATCTCCGTCAGCGGACCGAAGTCGGTGGTTTCGCTCTTGCCGGTCTTCAAGTCGATGCTGAACAGACCGTACAGGTACTCGGCGCTGGCCGGGTCCTGTTTCTTGTCCTTGAACTTGGCGGCGGTGTAGAGCAGCGAGAAGTCATGGCGCCAGGTCTGCTGGTTCCACACGTAGAGCACGTCCGGCGCGCTGTAGTTCGGGCGTTTCCAGTGGCGGCTGGGGATCAGCACGTCGAACTTGCCGGTCTTGACGTCGACCTTGTACACATCCGCCCCGGCCACATAGAGCGAGCCGTCGTCGCCGCTCTGCATGATGGTCAGTTGCCGTGGCGCCGGGAAGCTGCGCACCGGCTTGGCCTTGAGCCCGGCGTCGGTGGCGTAGACGTCCAGCCGCGGCTGCTTGACCTCATAGCGGTCGTTGAGCATCTGGGTCGGGTTGGCCACGGTGTACAGCTCCTTGCCGTCGTGGCTGACGGTGAAGGCGAACATCGAGCGGGCCTTTTCCCCCGGCTGCTGGGTGATGCTGGCGTGGAACACCTGCTTGCAGCTGTCCAGCTCGACCCCGTAGACATCGGCGTAGTGGTTGTTCAGCACGTAGGCGACCTTGCGGTCCGGCGCCAGTTGCACGGTGCCGGGGCCGAAGGCGTCGGGCATCTTGCAGGTCTTGTACAGCGTGTCGCTGGCCAGGTCGATCACGTGCAGGTTGTTCGGGTAGTTGGTGGTGACCATGTATTCATGGCCGGCGTTGAGGGCCTTGTTGTCAGTGTTGTCGTCGGCCAGGACGCCGAGGGAACAGGCGCCCAGGATCACGGAAGCGGCCAGGCCGCAGGCATTTTTGCGAAGCATGCTGGAATCCTTCTACTGACCGATTACTTGTCTTTGGGGAACACGGTGCCGAGATTGCGCCAGTTCTCGTTGGAAGCCTGGGCGTCCTTGTTCCAGTCGGGGTAGGTACTCATCATGTCCGGCACCTGGGCCGGCCACCAGCACGGGTCGGAGCAACCGTAGAGGTCGGCCTCCATCGGCTGGCACAAGGACGACACGCCACCGAAGGCATCGATTTCCCAGCCCGGGTCGGTGGTCGAGGCACAACCGGCCACCGAACTCATGGCAACCACCTCTTCGATACGGTTCTCGTCGGCGGCCTGTTCCAGTTTCTGGGCTTTGTTATTGATCGGCTTGAGATGTTTCATGTCAGTGAGCCTTGCGCGGAGTGATGTAGCTGCTGATGAACGCAGGGTTGTGGGCCATGATCCGGCTGTAGACCTCGATGCCGAAGTCCACCCAGTCACGCATCAGTTCGCAATAGTGATAGGTCGGGTACGCCGGGTCGCCGTAGCGGGCGTAGCTCTCGTGGTAGCAGCCGCCGGAACACAGGTTGCGGATGCGGCAGCTGTCGCAGCCGGTGTTGCTGCGGTCCAGGCGCTGGGACAGGAAGTCGTTGAGCTCCATCTGCTTGACCCCGCCGTCGCGCACATTGCCGAAGGTCGGCAGCGATGAGCCGGTAAAGCGGTGGCACAGGTTCAGCTCGCCCTTGTGGTCCACCGCCAGCATCTTCAGCCCGGCGCCACAGGGCAGCGCCTTCTTGTGGCCTTCGTGGATATCGGTGATCAGCTGGTGCAGGTTGGAAAAACCGATATTGCGATGCTCCAGGGCCGCCTCCAGGTAACGCCGGCCCAGGCGCTTCATGCTGGCGAAGACTTCGATCAGTTCTTCGCCGGTGAGGTTGAAGCTGCTGATATCGCCCGAGGTCACCGGGGCAAACCCGACCTCGGCGAAACCCAGTTCGTTGAACAGGTGGTCCCAGATGGTTTCCACATCGGTGACGCCAGTGGTCAAGGTCACCCGCGCACCGACCGGGCGGCTGTCGTAGCGCGCCAGCAGCATCTTCGCCTTGCGCCGCACCACGTCATAGGTGCCCTGCCCGCCCACGGTGATGCGGTTGCGGTCGTGCACGGTCTTCGGCCCGTCGATGCTCACCGACAAGCCAAAGCGGTGGGCATTGAGGTAGTCCACTGTCTCCTCGGTGAGCAGCGTGGCATTGGTGGTCATGACGAACTCGACGAACTTGCCCGCCTCGCGAAAACGCTTCTCGCAGTAGTCGACCATGTATTCGATCAGCTTGCGGTTGCTCAGCGGCTCGCCACCAAAGAACACCACGGTGAAACGCTCTTCATCGGGGGATTCCCTGAGCAGCATTTCCACCGAGGCGATGGCCGTCTCGACGTCCATCTTCTTGCCCGCCGAGGGCTTGTCCAGGTCCTCCTTGTAGCAGTAGGTGCAACTCAGGTTGCAGCCGGTGTTGACGTTGAGCACCAGGGTGTTGATCGCCGTGCGCTCGACCCGTTTGACGGCGATCTCCGGGGTCAGCGGCGAGCCGTCGCTGACCAGTTCCAGGGCGATCAGCTCGCGCAGGGTTTCGTTGATTTCCTCGCCGTTGAACCGTGCGCCGAGGCGCTGGACCAGGTCCTCCGGGGTGCAGCCGGGGCCGCGCAAGGTGTCGATGATGGTGCCGGTCAACTCATCGCTGGCGAACAGCGAACTGCTGGGAATATGGAACAGCATGCGGTCGGCATCGACCTGCACTTCGTGCAGGTTGCGTTCGACCAGATTCAAGATAGCGCCCATTGCAAACCTCCTGTGCCGGCCCCCTTTCGCGGGGGCCTGCGGTCATTCCGAAAGGGTGTCTCAAGTCACGGACCGCGCCTCAAGGGATGGGTGGATTGTTCCAGCGTTGCACGGTGACGATCAGGTGGCCTGCGCCGGTCAGGGATTTCCCTGCGTCGTCGACGGCGGCGATCACCTTGAGGTTGCCGGCGTTGTTGGTGGACATCTTGCGCTGCGGGTTGGGCCCGGCATCGCCTGGAATGAACACGCCGCTGTCGGACTGCATCTGGCCTGCGAACTTGACGTCCTCGTCTTCCTTGGCCCGCTCGTCGAAGGCTTCGACCTTCCACTGCGCCGGGAACACGCCGATGCGGTACGGCTTGCCATCGGCGCCCTTGCCCCAGGCTTCGGCATCGAAGCGGCCCTGGACCTTGGGCGTCGAGCCACCGCCCTCGCCGATACGCGCCACCGAGAACTCAGGCACGACTTTGACTTCGGCGATTGTGCTGTAGACCGACAGCGTCGGGCCTTTCAGCGTGCCGACGGTGACGTTGCGCAGGCCCGGTTGGGCATTGGCGGCCGCCTTGAGTTTGAGCCTGATCCGCTGCGGGCTCTGCTCGAGGACTTCGAGCACTTCCACGCCCTTGCCAAAACTCGGCTTGCCGGTGAGGCCACTGCCGATCAGGGTGACTTCGGTTTCACCGCCAGCCTTCAGGTAACCCGGTTGCACCGCCAGCAAACGACTGCTGCCCTGCTTGGCGGCGATAAAGTCCAGGCCGCGTTCGTCGTGCTCGGCCTCGAACATCCGGCCCTGCAATTCATTGCCTTTGGCAGCGAACACCTGGCGCATGCTCACGCCGTCGATGCTGACATTGCCGCGCCATTCGTAGCCGCTGTAGAGGATCGCGCTGCCCTCGCCGTTGAACGGACTGCCGTCGGCGTACTGGCCCTTGACGCTGACCTTGAAGGTGTCATTGCCATCGGCGCTGACGCTCATCACCCCGGCCAGTTCGCCCTTGCCCGGCAGGTGGCCGCTGAAGCTCCAGTCGCCTGCCAGGGTCTCGGCCTTGGGTGCGCTGCCCAGCCATTTTGTCCAGGCCGGGTTGTCCAGCGGATACCGCTTGGCCAGCAGCGGCACCATCTCCTTGCGCGCCAGGTCGAACCAGTCGCGATCGCGGGACAGCGCCTGGTACTCCAGGGACGGCCATTGCCCGAGGTGGAAGTTCACCAGGCGTTCCCACTCCTGGGCCGGACGCCGTTGCAGGGCGACCCGCGCACCGGAGTGGCAGCGGCCGCACATCTGGCTGGTCTGTTCGTCGAACTTCTCCACCGTATTCAGGCGCCGCTCCAGGGCGTAACGCACGCCGTCGGTTTCGCTCGGCGCCAGGCCCTGGGTATCGGCCAGGTATTTGACCAGGGTGCGGCGGTCGTCGTCGCTGATCTGCAGGCCATGCATGATCTGCATGCGGGCGATGCTCATCAGCCAGCCTTCCGGGGTCTTGCGCTGGTGGCTGATGCGGCTCAGGCCGCCCCCCGTTTCCGGGGTATGGCAGCCCTGGCAGGTCTCCTTGAGGATGGCCTGTGCATCGCGCGCCGCGAGGCTGGGAGGGGAATGCAAGGCGGCGCAGACCGCCAGCGCCAGCAGGCCGCTGGACATGCCTGCTCGGAGTGTTCTCTTGATCAAGGTCGGACCTCCACGGAGCTTTTTATTAGGAGCTTTATTATTGTTGTGCGTCGTTTTTATGGTTTCTGCCATGCCCGTCGCGCCGGGCATGGAGGCAAGAGAAACGGCTGAGGTGAGCAATACACGGAGCGTGCCAGCTTACAAATGATGTGTTTTATCAAGGGCTTGCTGGAGTTCCAGGACACACCTCCCAGGCAATCGCCGGCCGGCCGCGTTTAATTTCGCGACAACTGTTCCACTCTGAGACGAGACCCGCCTGTGCCTGCAAGAGCAGAGGGATCTTGAGAGCTAAGCATAAGAAGGGAGAGATGGATGGCGGGGATGAATGCAGATGGAGTCAGGGTTTCGCGGTGTCCGTGATGCATTGCTTCAAACGATCCGTATCCGTGCCACTTCCTGGACGGGTATCAATATTGCCGTCCACATCAAGGTAGATACGAGTGGTGGGCCACTTAGGGGTGATATTGACGCAATGGTTACGGATCTTGTCCCCCCACCAGTAAAACTCCATAAAGAAGTTCTCATTGGGGAATATGTGGCCAAAATCCAACGTAACCTCCCCAGGGTACAAACCGCCGCGCCCGCCCCTATATATTCTGTGCTGTGTATTCCAGACACTCCCAAGCTTTTCCTTCGCTTCCTTGGGGTAGTAGACAATTACTGTAGGGGTAGCGACATAGCAGAACACCAAGGGGGAAAGTAGCAAGAGAAGAAGAACAGCGAAGATTCGCCCGTATCTAATGGGTTTCACATTTGTGCTCACTTGCAGCATCCCCCCATTCCTCCGGTGTAACTGCAAGTACTTCGTCCATGATCATTTTCGCTGTAACGCTCCCGTTGGGATGTTGCTTGTAAAGCTTCATGCCAATGCTAATCGAAATGCGGTCCGGAGCATCATCCCATGCCCTCAGCCCGTCAACATCAGGTGAACGATGCGGCCCGGGAAATCGTCTTTGGCTGGGAGGCTCTGTCATCAACTCTTTAACCTTTCGCACCGAGTCCGAGATGATCTGCTCGGCACCGGCACCATCCAGGAGTGCATTCTCAGAAAGCCCTCCGGCACTGCCTACATATCCGTAATGGATGTTCGACCAAATATCATAGAAATAATCATAGCCCCCCTGTTTGTGCCGAGGCTTTCCGCCAAATAGCCTCAACAGCTTCGGCTTGTGATCCCAAGGCCGGTCCTGCCCCACTCGCTCAGTCCAGATAGCAAAAGCCTTGGCCTTTTTTCCAAGCGCCAAGTTGTAGAAATCTGGGCCTTGACCGAATCGCATGTAAAAAGGCAGGGCTGCGTACTTTCTTGTTTCCTCTACCGGGTCAAAACTGTTCAAGGCTTTCATAAGCAGAACTGACGGATGCTTGATATTGGCATTCATCTCGCCAGCAATGTAGTTCGCCAGTTCTTCCATCATATCGGGGTCATTACAAACGGCAGACCCTGCAGTTTGACCTGATTGTTTGGAGGCCGCGCTTGGATCAACCAAGGCCCTGGCAGCGGTTGCCTTCGCGATCAGGTTCGGGTCAGCCAACAAGGTCGCCATCTTTTCATCATCCACTGAGCCATCCGCGCGAAATGCCCCAAGCATGGCAAAGTTGATGATGGCAGCATCAGGGGCCGGTCCTAAGACAAAGCCGCCGAAGGTGTCTGTTGATCCGGTGATGATCGTTCCACCGTGGCTGGTAGGGCTGCCTAAGTGAGCCATGGGACGACCATTCAAAAGGATGGAAGGAAATCCCGTGGTGATAACCGCACCGCAACCACAAACATCACCCACGCGGGCCGCACCCATGGAATTGATGTTGATATCGGCGCAAGCCGAAGCGATCGGGGTGGTGCCATGACCGGGGAGTGGGCAGACATGTTTGTCGCCCAGGCGAGCAGCGGAAAGCATTTATCACCTCAGGTAGCGATCCATGAAAACAGCCGACCTGATAGTCAGCGCTGTGACGCTATCAACGACCGCCGCTCACGGCGTTAGGAGCATTCTGAATCACCCCAAGAAATGGCTGACCCTCCTCGGCAGCTGCTACGATGCCTGGCTTAACCGCTTCAGCCCCCGGCCCTGACAGGAATCGCGCCATGCTCAATGCCCTGCTTTTCGATCTCGACGGCACCCTGACCGACACCGACCAATTGCACCTGCTGGCGTTGCAGCAGTTGTTGCTGGAGGAAGATGGCCGGGTGTTCACCCATCAAGAGTTCGAGGCCCATGTCAGTGGCCAGGCCAACGCCAATATGTGCCGCTACCTGTTCCCGCAGCGCTCGGTGGCCGAGCACGAGGCCTTTGCCGATCGCAAGGAAGCGCGCTTTCGCCAGCTGTCGCCGCAGCTGACGCCGATGCCGGGCCTGTTGCGCCTGCTGGATTTCGCCCGGGAACGCGGCATCGGCATGTGCGTGGTGACCAATGCGCCACGGGCCAACGCCGAGCACATGCTGGCCGTGCTGGGGCTGGGCGATCGCTTCGACACCGTGCTGGTGGCCGAGGAGCTGCCGCGGGCCAAGCCCGACCCGCTGCCCTACCTCACCGGCCTGGAGTGCCTGGGTGCCAGCGCCGAGGCCGGGATGGCCTTCGAGGACTCGATCCCCGGCCTGACCGCTGCGGTCGGGGCCGGGATCTTCACCGTCGGCCTGGCCACCAGCCAGAGCCCCGAGGCCCTGCTGGCCGCCGGTGCGCATCTGGTGGTCGAGGACTTCAACGACCCGCAATTGTGGGCGGTGATCGAGCGGATGCTCGGCTCGCGCTGAAGCTGCGCCCAACGGTCTGATGGGAAAACTCAGAAATAACCCAAGGCTTTTTCAGTTGTGTCTGATGGTCCGGCGTGCATTGGCTCTTGAAGATAGCGCCCCGCACGCCTGTCGTATCAAGGACCTTCATGAACGCCCTCACCTCCCTCACCCTGCTGGCCCTGCTTGGCCTTGCAGCCAGCACGGGCCACGCCCAGGAAGACCCCGAACCGGCCCCGCCGGAAGCCACCAGCAGTTGCCTGACCCGCGGCGAGGCCATCAAGAGCAGCCTGGAAAAACTCCTGCCCGACCCCGCGTACCGCCAACTGGCCGGCCTGCAACGGGCGCTGGATCCCCTCAGCCGCTATTGCGACGGCCTGCACTTCGAGCACAACCCGCCCCTGCGCCAGGCCGAGTACCAGGTGATATTGCGCCAGATGGAACTCGACGCCGCGCAGCGTTATGGCGACCCGAGCATCATCGACAAGCGCAAGGCGCGGCTCACCCACGCCCTGCAAGTCCTGCAATACGCCCTCGGCGCCCACGACAGCTGAAGCGGGCTTCCTGCCCGTTGCGCTTCGTCAGCGGCTCGCTCCGGCGAGCCCGGGCTGCTTTGGCGCCAGATTTTTCCCAACGGATTCAACGACCTGCAAAACCCGCTCGGGAGTATTCAGAATTCCTCGCAGATGGGAATGCAACTAATTGTTATGCAAGGAATTTTCTAAAATTTCTCTAAGATTGTTCTGAATTGTGCCGATGGATTTTGTAGGACAAAAGGAGCAATCTGGAAATGAGAAACAATCAGCCCGTTACACAACGCGAAGTGGCTCTGGGGTCGAACCAGAAACTCATCTCCACCACCGATGCCCATGGCGTCATCAGCTACTGCAACGATGCCTTCGTGGACATCAGCGGTTTCGACCGCGATGACCTGATCGGCGCTCCACAGAACATCGTCCGTCACCCCGATGTCCCCCCCGCGGTATTTGCCCATATGTGGGCAGCGCTGAAACAGGGCCAGCCGTGGATGGGCATCGTCAAGAACCGCTCGAAGAACGGCGACCATTACTGGGTCAACGCCTACGTCACGCCAATTTTCGAGGGCAGCCGGATCGTCGGCTACGAGTCGGTCCGGGTCAAACCCAGCGCCGAACAGATCCGTCGCGCGCAAGACCTCTACCAGCGCCTCAACCGCCAGCAGCCGGCCATCCCCCGCCGACATCGCTGGCAACCGGCCCTGCTCGGCTGGGCGCCCTTCCTGGCCACGGGCCTGGCCGGTGGCCTGAGCGGTCTCTGGCTGGCGCCGCCTTTGGCGCTGGCGGTGGCCGCCGGGGTCTCCGTGCCCCTGGCGCTGCTGGCGATGCAGCGCCAGAACCATGCCGCCCGGCGCCTGCTGCAACTGGCCGACTCGTCCACCTGCGACCCGTTGATCGCGCAGATGTACAGCGACGCCCACGGCCCCCAGGCGTGCCTGGAAACCGCCTTCGTCAGCCAGGACGCGCGGCTGAAAACCTGCCTCACCCGCCTGCAGGACAGCGCCGAGCAGCTCAATGCCCTGGCCAGCCGCTCTGACACCCTGGCCAGCGACAGCTCCCGCGGCCTGGACCGCCAGCGACTGGAAACCGAGCAGGTGTCCGCCGCCGTCAACCAGATGGCCGCCACCACCCAGGAAGTGGCCAGCCATGTGCAGCGCACCGCCGACGCCACCCAGGCCGCCAACCAGTTGACCGGGCGTGGGCGCGAAGTGGCCCGCGATACCCGCGAAGCCATCGAACGCCTGTCGCAGGTGGTCGGCGAGACCGGGCAGAACGTCGCGCAACTGGCCAGGGACAGCGACGAGATCGGCACCGTGGTCGATGTGATCAAGGGCATCGCCGACCAGACCAACCTGCTGGCACTCAACGCCGCCATCGAAGCGGCCCGCGCCGGTGACATGGGCCGCGGTTTCGCCGTGGTGGCCGACGAGGTGCGCCAGCTGGCCCAGCGCACCGCGCAATCGACCCAGCAGATCCATGAGCTGATCACCCAGTTGCAGAACTCTTCGCAAAACGCCGTGCAGAGCATGGAAAGCGGCCAGCGCCAGGCCGAGGAAGGCGTGGCCCGGGTGCTGGAGGCCGACCAGGCGCTGCTGGGCATCAGCGAGGCAGTGGCCAACATCACCGACATGACCACCCAGATCGCCGCCGCCACCGAGGAGCAGAGCGCCGTCGCCGAGGAAATCAGCCGCAATATCAGCACCATTGCGCAACTGGCCGACCAGACCTCGGAACAGGCCCATCACTCGGCCGAACTGAGCAAGGAACTGACCCAGACCGCCACCACCCAGTACTCGCTGGTGGAGCGTTTCAACCGCTAGGTCAGCGGCGCTTGTGCCGATCTATCGCGAGCAAGCTCGCTCCTACGGAGAATGCGCAACCCCTGTAGGAGCGAGCTTGCTCGCGATGACGGATGGAGGAACAACGCAACAGCCTGGGCCTTCGCCGGCCGGACAAGCGAGACTGCGACTGAGGGCGTTATTGCTCCTCGGCCTTCTGCTCCTTGCAGTCCTTGAGCAGTTGCTGTTCCTTGGCGGTGTGGTCGGCCTCCAGGAAGCTCAACAGGCCGCTGTCGCCCTTGGTGTGCCAGCGGTAGCTGTTCTGCTCGTCGTCGGCGACATACAGCGCGCCGGAACCTGAGCGGGCGATATGCATCGGGATCAGCTGGCCCTTGTAATACAGGGTGGCGAACGAGGCGCCGTTATCGATGTTCAGGTACGCCGCCTGCACCTCTACCCCACCCTCGCAGCGGTAGCTGGCCAGGCTGCTCTGGTACGCCGGCAGTTCCGGCTCGGCCGGGGTCGTCGCAGCCTGGGCAAAGAATGGAGCCAGCAACACGGCGGTTCCCAGGATCGTTGAAATCTTCACTGCACATCTCCTTGTTCAATGCTCCTTTTATAACGAGCCCCTTTACGACGAATTCGCGGCGGGTAAGTTCAGGCCGGACTTGTCTCAAGGCATTCGCAAATTGCGACAGCTTGTATCCGGCGCTCTCTCGCCACCGTTAATAAACCCCATTCAAATCATCGAGTTAAGCGCCAGTGAAAACTGGCACAGGGGTTGCGAAAGCCCTCGCCTCACGCATAACAAGAGGTTCTGTCATGGCTATTGCAACCCTGCTCCCCGCCACCACCGCGTTTATCCAGCGCGCCCCGCGCATGCTGATCGGCGCCGAATGGGTCGAGGCCGCCGACGGCCAGACCATGCCCCTGCGCAACCCGGCCACCGGCGAACAATTGTGCGTGGTGCCGCGGGCCACGGTGGACGATGTCGACCGCGCGGTGCTGGCTGCGCGCCAGGCCTTCGACGATTCGCCCTGGAGCCGCACCCGCCCGCGGGAACGGCAGAACCTGCTGTGGAAACTCGCCGACCTGATGCAGCGCGACGCCGAGCTGCTGGCGCAACTGGAATGCCTGAACAACGGCAAGAGCGCCGCGGTGGCCCAGGTCATGGACGTGCAACTGGCCATCGACTTCCTGCGCTACATGGCCGGCTGGGCGACCAAGATCGAAGGCAGCAGCGTCGAGGTCTCAGTGCCGTTGATGCCCGACCAGCAGTTCCACAGTTTCATCCGCCGCGAGGCGGTGGGCGTGGTCGGCGCCATCGTCGCCTGGAACTTCCCGCTGCTGCTGGCCTGCTGGAAGCTCGGCCCGGCCCTGGCCACCGGCTGCACGGTGGTGCTCAAGCCGGCCGACGAAACCCCGCTGACCGCGCTGAAACTCGCCGAGCTGGTGCAGGAAGCCGGCTACCCCGACGGCGTGTTCAACGTGGTCACCGGCACCGGCATCACCGCAGGCGCCGCCCTGACCCATAACCCACGGGTGGACAAGCTGACCTTCACCGGCTCCACCGCGGTGGGCAAGGAAATCGGCAAGATCGCCATGGACTCCATGACCCGAGTCACCCTGGAACTGGGCGGCAAGTCGCCGACCATCGTCATGGCCGATGCCGACCTGGGCAGCGCCGCGGCCGGCGCCGCCAGCGCGATCTTCTTCAACCAGGGCCAGGTCTGCTGCGCCGGCTCCCGGCTGTATGTGCAGCGCAAGCACTTCGACAAGGTGGTGGCCGATATCGCCGGCATCGCCAACGCCATGAAGCTCGGCAGCGGCCTGGACGCCAGCGTCGACATGGGCCCGCTGATCTCCGCCCGGCAGCAGGAACGGGTCTGGCGCTACATCGAAATGGGCCGGGAAAGCGGCGCCACCATCGCCTGTGGCGGCGAGCAGTTCGGCCCCGGTTATTTCGTCAAGCCGACGGTGATCGTCGACGTCGACCAGCAGCATTCGCTGGTGCAGGAAGAGATCTTCGGCCCGGTGCTGGTGGCCATTCCTTTCGACGACGAAGCCGATGCCCTGCGCATGGCCAACGACAGCCCCTACGGCCTGGGCGCGAGCATCTGGTCCAACGACCTGGCGGCGGTGCACCGGATGATCCCGCGGATCAAGTCCGGCTCGGTCTGGGTCAACTGCCACAGCGCCCTCGACCCGGCGCTGCCGTTCGGTGGCTACAAGATGTCCGGCGTGGGCCGGGAAATGGGTTACGCGGCGATCGAGCATTACACCGAGCTGAAATCGGTGTTGATCAAACTCTGACCCGCGCTAGCCCTAGCGCCCCGCACTCGCGCAGGCGCTCCTCAACCGCGGCGCCGGGGTCTGCCCGGCGCCTCCCGACGACTGGTCCAGGGTCGCCGACCCGCTGCCCGGTCCGCGCCCCGAACGGCTGCTACGCTCAGCCCGAGCTGGCTCGATAGCTGCCCTGCGAACCTGGCTCACCCCCTTCAACCCACACCTCATCACCACCGAAAACCCGAGGAAAGCATCATGGGATCAAATGGACATGATCACGACGGCGTCCAATGCGGATGCCACAACCCCATCTGGAACGCTCTGAAAGACACACTCGACCCGGCCAGCCATAGCGCCAACCAACCACAGGACGCCAATGAACTGGCCAGGGAACCGGCCGGCGAGTCCATCATCTTTACCAACGGCACCATCTACCCCTTGCGCGACGGCAACATGGACGAACGGGTCGAGGCCCTGGGCATCCACGCCGGCGACGTGGTCGCCTCCGGCACCCTGGCCGCCGTCGAAGCCCGCATGAACGCCCTGGGCATCACCTACAAGAAGCAGTCCCTGAACGGCAGGACCCTGTTGCCCGGCCTGATCGAACCCCACGCCCATATCGTGCAGAGCTGCGCCACGGAAGGCTGGCTGAACCTGGGGGCCATCGATAGCGACAACCCGGATGAGCACAAGAACCAGCGGCTACGGCCCACCTATGACTGGAACTGGTTGAAAAGCACCATCCAGGCCAACCTGCCCAAGGACAACTCGACCTGGATCCTCGGCCATCAGGTCGATCCGGCGCTGATGCCGTTCCAGGTCGTCCCCCACGGCCTGAACAGACTCATCACCTTTCACTGTGGCTCCGGCGACGACATCGGCAACCTGGACACCATCGACAAGCAGCACCCGATGCTGCTGATCAGCGCGTCCATGCACACCGCCTACCTGAACACCGCGGCGAGCGACGCGGTGTTCGAGAAGACCGGTGTTAGGGCCGACAACGGAGTCCTGCAGGAAGCCGAGGTGCTGGCCGCCATCAAGAGCATTCCCCTCCGGCAGCAGCTGGAAATACTGAATATCTTCAAGCACCTCGAGGACTACTTCGACAAGGCTTCGCGCCGCGGCATCACCCTGCTCTACGACGCGATGATGGACTCCCAGTCGAAGCTGGTACTGGGCGCCTACTTCCTGACCCGCCCCCGCAAGCTGCGGATCGGCTACGCCGCCGCCTGCGATGGCACGCCCGAGGCCATCGGCAAGCTGCCGCGCTACCAGCCGGTCAGCCGGGAACAGGCCAAGCGCTTCTATCAGGGCGCGGTCAAGCTGGTGTCGGACGGTTCCAACCAGGGGCTGACGGGCTACCAGGCCACGCGCTACTGCTGCGAGGCGACACGGCCGGTGGGCAATTTCAATTTCTGCGACCAGGACCACACCCCGGTCACCACACCCGATGCCTACAAGACTGTGGTGCGCAATGCCGTCGAAACCGGCTGGCCGCTGATGATCCATGCCAACGGCGACCGGGCCATCGACTTCACCCTGCAAGCCTATGAGGCGGCCCTGCAAGGCAACAGCGCCCAGGAAAAACGCCACCGCATCGAGCACTGCTCGCTGCTGACCGCCGACACCCTGCAGACCATGCAGCGCCTGGGCCTGTCGCCGAGTTTCCTGATCGGTCATGTCGGCTACTGGGGCTACGCCTTCAAACAGGCGATCTTCGAAGGCAAGGCCGAACAGATGCTCGACCTGTGCCAGTCGGCCCTGGACCACAACCTGAAAGTGACCCTGCACAGCGACTGCTCGGTAACGCCGCTGGGGCCGCTGCGTTCCATGGAACAGGCGGTGACCCGCAAGATGGAAGGCATTCGCGATGCCCAGGGGCGGTTCGTCCACGACCCAAGGCTGCAACCGATCCTCAATGAAGCCGAATGCCTGACGCGCAAGCAGGCCCTGAAAGCCATCACCTATGACGCGGCCTGGCAGTGCCACGCCGAAGGCTGGACCGGGTCGTTGCAGGACGGCCATTTCGCGGACCTGGTGATTCTCGAGCAAGACCCGCTCGACGAAAAAGTGCCGGCCACCCACATCAGGGACATCAAGGTCTGCGAAACCTGGAAAGGCGGCCACCGGGTGTACGTCAATCCCGATAGCTGATCGTTAGCTGTCGCAAGCCGGGCAGCGGGCTTTGGATGGCCGCTGCGCGGTTCGCGGGCAAGCCTCGCTCCTACAGGGTTGCCTCATCTTCTGTAGGAGCGAGGCTTGCCCGCGATCAATCGCCCAGGCACCACATATCCGCTGATCGATCGCCCGAGCCTTTTACGACGGCTGCGCCGCCGATCGCAGCCTGCGGCAGCGGCTACAGAAAGCCGCCCCTTTGCCTCAAGGCTTGTAGCCCTGCCCCAGCAACCAGCCACGCACGGCCCTGTCCTGCTCCGCGCTCAACCCCGCCAGCAGCTGTTGCGCCGGTTCGTTGGGCAAGCGGCGCAACAGCGGCGCCAGCTCCACCCCCTGCACATGCCAGATGCCCAGCGGCTGGTCCGGGGTGATCACCACCTCGGCTTCATCCACCAGGCCCTCGCGCAATACCGGGGCGCGCTCGATGCGCAGGGCGGAAAAGTCCGCCACGGCGTGCGCCGGCTCGCGGTCCGGCCATTGCCGGCGGGCCTGCCAGAACGGCTGCTCGGCCCAGCGCTGCTCGTCGGCGTAGAAATCGCGGCCGATGCGGGCGAAGCGCAGGAACAGTTGCTCCACCCGCCGGGCATGGAAGCGCTGCGCCAGGGCCGCGCGTTCGGGCCGTTGCAGTAGCGTGTTGATTACTGCCGGCGCCTGCAACGCCGAGGACAGCGACTGGAAGATACCGTTGCCCGACAGCGGGTCCACGGCCATGGCCGCATCGCCCACGCGAATCCAGTTAGCACCACAAACTTGCGGGCAGAGAATCGCCGTGCTGCTGCGCGCGTGCAGCTGCAAATCGTGCTCCGGCCCATCAGCGAAAAACTCCCGCACCAGGGCCGAACCCCGGCGGCGCTGGCGGCAGTAATCCAGCAGTTGCGCCTTGCCCGGTAACTCGGCGCTGGCCACGTCCACTGTCAGTTGCCAGTAACACTGGCCATCGGCCTGGCGCGCCATCCAGGCCCAGCCGTCCTCAAGGCTGTGCACGGCGCTGGCGGTGGCGCCCGGCGCGCCCTGCCAACGGTTGAGCAGGCTGAGCGTTTCCGGGCCCCGCAGGCCTTTGCCCAGTTCTTTACTCAAGGCAGGCGCCTGGCGCCCGCGGGCCTCCACCAGAAAATCCGTTAGCCGCTCGGGCTGCCCCTCGATCCGCAGCCGATGCCCGCTCGCCGTCGACTGCACCTCCAGCACCCGGCCTTCGATCAACTCGACCCCGGCCTCGCGCAGGTCCTCGCGCAAACCGCGATCGAAGCGCGGGCGATCCAGCAGGTATTCGACGTTCTGCCCATGGCTCTGGCCGTTCCATGCCACCTGACGCTGGGACGCCTGCAACCCAGCCTCCAGCGCCCGCCCCAGGCCGGCGCCACGCAGGGCTTCGAGCACCCGCAGCGACACCCCTTCGAGCGCCGGGAAACGCCGCCACTCGCTGACCAGCGCCACCGCGTAGCCCAGCCGTCGCAAGCCCAGGGCCACCGCGGCGCCAGCCGGACCGGCGCCGAGAATCAGCAGCGGCCTCATGGCCAGCCGCGCCGTTCAGGGCCGTGATAGCGGGCATGGGTCTGCAGCCACTGGACCACCTGCGGGTTGTCGGCGTCGTGGTGTTCGCCGAGGTAACGGGCGATGTGCCCGCTCAGTGCCGCGCAGCCCAGGCTGGCGCCGGACTGGCCGGGGTGGCTGCCCTGCACACAGGCGGCGAAATCCGCCTGCTGGCTGTCGAGCCACGACCATTCGCCGGGGGTGCAACGGGCATCGCCGGTCACCCGCAGCACGCCCGGGTAGCGGGCCGGAAATACGCCTTCGCCCTGGGCCGGGCTCGATGCGCACAACAGCACGCCGCGCGCCAGGGCCGCCGCGCAGGCTTCGCGCAACAGGCTGCGGTCCTGGCGCAGCCCCAGGCTGAGGTTGATCAGCCGCACCTGCTGGCTCACCAGCCAGTCCAGGGCGCTGGCGATCTGCAGGGCGCTGGTCACCCCGCGCTGGTCGAACACCTGGGCCACACAGAAACGCGCCTTGGGCGCCCGCTCGCGGATCGCCTCGATAATCGCGCTGCCGTGACCGAGGGGGTCCTCGCGCAAGTCACCCTCGCCCACCCCGTCCTCCACCAGGTAGAAGCGCCGCCCGGCCACCACCTGCGGGCGTTGCCCGGCCGTATGCCCGCTGTCGACCACGCCGATCCGCAGCTCAGGCTTCATGGGGCACCTTCACCGACTGCAAGACGCCGTCCACCAGCTCGAAACGCAGGTCGGCGTCGGCCAGGGTCGAGGGCCGGTGGCTGATCAGGATCCGCGTGCGCCCGGCGAACAGCCGGTCGATGGCCTCGATCACTTCGCGCTCGGTGCTTTCGTCCACCGCCGAGGTGGCTTCGTCCAGCACCAGGATCAGCGGGTCCTGAAGCAGCGCACGGGCAATCGCGATCCGTTGTTTCTGCCCGCCGGACAACTGCTGGCCGCGCTCGCCCAACGGGCTGTCGAGGCCTTCGGGCAGCGACTCGATCAGGCTCTCCAGTTGCGCCAGCCGCGCCACCTCGGCCACCGCCGCGCGCGGTGCGTCGGGCACGCTGTAGGCCAGGTTGTCGGCCAGGCTGCCGCGGAACAGCACGATGTCCTGGCTGACCACGGCGATGCGCCGGCGCAGCTCGAACAGGTCGAGCTGGCGCAGGTCGACGCCGTCCAGCAGCACCTGCCCGGACTGCGGGTCGTGGTGGCGTTGCAGCAGGTCGATCAGGGTCGACTTGCCGACCCCGGAGCCGCCGCCCAGGGCCACCTTCAGGCCATAGGGAATGCGCGCCTCGATACCGCGCAGGGTGCTCGGCCGCCCCGGGTGGCTGAAATGCACGTCGCGGAAATACAGCTCGCCGCCGCTGGGCATCGGCAGCGGTTGGGCCGGCGTGGTCACGCTCGGTTGTTCGCCGCGCAGCTCCATGACCCGGCCCAGGCTGACGGTCATGCGCTGGATCGCCACGTACAGCCCCAGCAGGCTCTGCACCGGCCCCACGGCCATGCCCAGGTAAGTGGAAAAGGCGATCAGCGCGCCCAGTTGCCAGGTGCCCTGCACCACCCAATAACCACCGATCAAAAACGCACAGGCCCGCGACAGCGAAGTCAGGGTGCCGGGCACCGCCTGGGTGAAGAACTCGCTGACCTGCAGGCGCAGCAACTGGCTCATGTAGCCCTGGCCCAGGCGCTCCAGGCGCCGGGCTTCGCGCTGCTGCTGGCCGGCGCTCTGGATGAACTTCATCACCGGCAGGGTCTCGACCATGAACGACGACATGTCCGCCGAACGCTCGCGCAGTTGCCGCACGTCGCGCTCGACCTTGCGCCGCATCCAGCGCAGCCAGAGCAGGTCCAGGGGAATCAGCAACAACGCCAGCAACGACAGCTGCCAGGACAGGGTCACCAGCATTGCCAGGGCCACCAGCAGGCCGATCACGCTGGACACCGCGGAGAACAGCGAATCGACGGCAAACCGCTGGATCTCCGCCACGTCGCCATCGAGCCGCGACATCAGGTCGCCGATCCGCCGCTGCCCGTAGAAGCCCGGCGACAGGCGCTGCAAATGGCGGTACAGGTCGTCGCGCAGGGCGAACAGAATCCGCCCCGACAGGCGCGTGTGCAGGTAGCGGTTGATGCCCGACAGCGCGGTGCCCAGCAGCCCGGCGAGAATCATCAGCCCGGCGATCCACACCAGCATCGGGAAATTGCGCGCCAGCAGGCCGTCATCGATCAGCAGCTTGGTCAGCCACGGCTGCACCAGCACCAGCAGCGAGGCGCACACCGACAGCGCCAGCAGCCCGGCGATGGCCAGGCGCTGCGGGCGGACAAACCCGTACAGCCAGCGCAAGGCGGCTTGCAGGGCCGCGGGGTCGGGGCTGTCCACCAGCCGGCTGAGCAGGCGCGACATCAACTGCGCAACTGCTTGAGCTTGCGGTACAGGGTCGCGCGACTGATGCCCAGGGCATCGGCGGCGGCGGAAACATTGCCCTGGTGACTGTCCAGCGCCTGGCGGATCAGCTCCAGCTGGTTCTCGCGGATGCTGCCGGTGGCCGGCCGCTCGCTGGCGTTGAGATCGTCGAGCATGCTGTCGGGCAGATGGTCGAGGCCCAGGGCCGCTTCGCCCTCCTCGCGCATCGCCAGGGCGGTGCGCAGGACCATCTCCAACTGGCGAATGTTGCCCGGCCAGTGATAGCCGGCCAGCAGCTGGCGCAGGTCTTCGGCCAGGGCCACCCCGGGGCTGCCGAGCTTGGCCAGCAGGACCTCCAGCAGCGCGTCGAAGTCCTCGCGTTCGCGCAGCGCCGGGAGCATCACGCTGATGCCGTTGACCCGGTAGAACAGGTCCTCGCGGAACTGCTTGTCGGCCACCTGCTGCTTGAGGTCGCGGTGGGTGGCGCAGATCAGCGCGATGTCGATGTCTTGCTCTTCGCCGGCGCCCAGCGGCGCCACCTTGCGGTCCTGCAACACCCGCAGCAGGCGCGCCTGCAAGGCCAGCGGCATATCGCCGATTTCATCGAGGAACAGGGTACCGCCGTGGGCCTGTTGCAGGCGGCCGATCATGCCGCCACGGCGCGAACCGGTGAAGGCGCCCTCGCGATAACCGAACAGCTCCGACTCGATCAGGCCTTCGGGGATCGCCGCGCAGTTCACCGCGATAAAGGGTTTGTCGGCGCGGCTGCCGGCCAGGTGCAGGGCGCGGGCAACGACCTCCTTGCCAGTGCCGGTTTCCCCCAGCAGCAACACCGGCAAGGCATTGGCCAGGCCCTGGCGGGCCATGCGCAAGGCTCGGGCATAACGGCTGTTGCTGCCGGCCAGATTGTCGAGTTGTGGGTCGAGTTGCGGATGGCTCGGGGCATTCTTCGGCGCACTGCGCAACACGCTGCTGACATTGATCGAGCGTTGCGGCGCGCGCAGGGTCTTGTAGAAGAACTCGCCCTTGGCGGTCTGCAGGCTGCCGATGCCGCCCTGTTGCAGGCGCGCCAGCAATTGCAGGCCGTCGACGCCGAGAAATTCCTCGCAGCGCCGGCCGACCAGGGCCGCGCGCGAGGCATTGAGCAACTGGCAGGCCTGGGTGCTGACCGCGAGGATCTGCCCGCCCAGGCTCAGGGCCAGCAGGCCTTGCCAGGGGGATTCCAGGTACTGCCGACGACTGTGGAAGGCCAGGACGATCTGCTCCGGATAGGAGGCGTTGAACACCCGGCTCTCGATCTGGCTGACCGCCATGGCCAGCAGCGCCGAGCTGTCCTGGAAGCGCCCCAGCGGACCTTCGCGGGTCAGGTCGAGCACGCCGAGGATCTCGCCCTGGGGGCAATGGATGGGCACCGAGGTGCAGGAAAAATGGCTCAGGCGATCCAGGTAATGTTCGCCGCAGTCGATCAGGGTGGTGCGGGCTTCCACCAGCGCCGTGCCCAGGGCATTGGTGCCGCGGGTGGCTTCGCTCCAGCAGGCACCGAGGGTGATGTCTTGCACGCCGCTGCCCTTGAGCCGGTCGGCGCGGCCTTCGATCGACAGAATGGTGGCGTCGGCATTGGCCAGGATGATCAGGCCATCCTGGCCCTGGCGCTCGGCCAGGTAGTCGATGGCGGGGATCGCCGCGTCGAGCAGCAGGCGATTGCTCGCCAGCAGCACCTCGAGGCTGGCGCCGGATTCCAGGGTCAGTTCCGGCTGGCCATTGAAGTGCACGCCATGGCTGAGGCTGCGCCGCCATGAGGCATCGATTTCCGCACGCAATACGCCATCGGGGACTTCGCCTTCCAGATGGAGTTTTTTCCGGGCCAGTCCGGCCTTGTGCTGCAGCTCGCCCGTTGTTGTTCTTATAAGAGTCATCAAGCGCTCCGAATCGGTCCGCCCGGCCCTCCCCGGTCCATTCCCTTGGATTGCGAGGAGCACGCAAGCCAAGGCCAATGTCTACACCCGGTTCAGATGGCAGTAAAGGGAAGTTTGGCCCGTGGCCAGCCTTGCCTTTAAGAAGCAAAACCTGCGCCACGGAACAAACCGCGCCAGGGCATCTTGACGTTAACGTAAAGCGGATGGCAAGTGCCGTATGGCGCAAAGGAGACGCCTGCGTCATCGCCCATCGCGGGCCATCGAGCCTCGCCCGGCCGCTCCTACAGATGCCGGTGTCTCTGCAGGAGCGAGGCTTGCCCGCGAAGCGATTTCACAACCACAGCAATCAGAACTTCCAGGCTGAGGCTACGGATGCATTCGCCGAGACAGGTGCACCTGTACAGGTCACTGCCACTTTGCTTTGCAGACAGGCAGGCAGAAATACGCACGATTTATTTGTGCCAACCTACAACTTTGCCAATGACCCATAGGAGAAAAGCAAAGCCCAGAAGCCCGATTACGCTCCACTGCAGCACTACCAGCTTTCGTTTAAACGGCGCGGGAAAATTGTTTAAATCCTCGGCACTCAACTCCCCCCTTTTGAGATAAAAACCGGGAAACGTCACGATCCCGGAGATCCCCCCAATCAGCAAAAGCTTCCCCCAGGGACCGCCGTGCCTTAACGGAGCGCGCACCATGATGGCTGAACAGTTTTTCAGATGGTCCAAGAGTTCATCCAGCTTGGTATAAGCCATGTGCAACGCGACACCGATCCAGACAAATACGCCGAGAATCACGACTCCGCCCAGGTAGCCGAAAACGATCTCAGGGGTATTCATTGGCAGCTCTCGTAAATGACCTCAAACAACACCCAGCTTGACCACCGCCGCAAGGCCCGTCATGACCAATAGCAGCCCTAATCCACTCCACTGCAGCACGACCAACTTGCGCTTAAGCGCCGCAGGAAACCCAAGCAAATCCTCGGCACTGACCCAACCACGCTTAAGGTGAAAATTGGGGAAGGTCACAAAACTGGCAATGCTCCCGACCAGAATCAGTTTCCCCCATGGACCACCGTGCCTGAGCGTGGTCAATGTGCTGAGCACAGCACTGTTCTTCAGATGATCCAACATCAAGTCCATCTTGGTGTAGGCCATGTGCAAGTAGATACCGAGCGAAATAAATATCCCTGCAAAATCGACGAGGCCGACCACCAGAAATATTTTGTCTGCCGTATTCAGGCTCATTTGACTGCCTCATAAATTTTCTCAGCCATTGCTTCTCCGGCAGTTTCACCAAGGGCACCAGCAGCAAAAGAAGCGCCCCCTACCACCACCACACCACAAGCCAAAGAAGCTAAGCCACCTGTTGGAATACCCAATCCAACGCACAATGCTCCGACTGTGTTGCCTGTTAACACCGCACCTGAGAACGCACCACCTGCGACCCCACCAGCAAAGCCCCCCATCTTCGTGAACTTGACCCGCTCACAAGCCTCGGTGTTGCCTGCCGTACAGACGTCCTGAACCTTCATATAAGAAGCTCCACCGCCAAGAGCCGTGCCGATCCAGCCGCCATACTTGACGACTTTAGCCGCCTTGGCCACTCCCTCGATGTGCGTGGCATAACCGGGAATCTGCTCCGCGGCCCCGGCCTTGGTCCAGCGGTGAACCAGACTGCGGCTGGAGATCCCCAGGGCACTTTTCAAGTTCGGATGATCGGGGAAGCCAATGCCTTTTCGGGTCATGGAGGTTAGTCGGGTATTGAGCTGTGCCAGCAGCTTTTTACGTTCGGCAAAGAACTCCGGCGACCGCAGGTGGCCCTCTTTCTGGAACGTGCGTTGATGCAACGCTTCGATGTCACGCAGCGTGGTTTTGACGTCTTCCAGGTTCTTGGCAAACATCGCTTCACCGATGCCGATAGCCGTTGAACCCTGGGCCAGAAAGTTTTCGATTTCGTCTCGGTGCCTGGCCATGAAGTTCGCTTCTTCCGCGCTGAGCGGTTTGAGTGCGTCATTGGTCTTGGCCGCGGCCTCCATCAGCAACCCTTCTTCGCGGGTACATTGCAGGTTATTGGGATCGCTGAGCAGGATCATCGAGCCCGCTTTGACGTCGCTCAAGTCGGGATTCAGCGACTCAAACTTGCTCATCACGGCTGGGTTGCGAGCAGTGAACAGCACGGACTCAAGCTGTTCACGGCTCATGCTTTCAGGCACGACGTAAAAGCCCGGCTCCTGCGGTTGAGGTCTTACGACAGGTTCGGCATCCGGCAACGCAGGCTTGGTTTTTTCTCGCACGCGATGATCCAGGGAACTCGCCGCCCAGCCCTTTCCAGTGATGTGCGAATACTTGCCGAAGGTGTCACAACTCAAAGGGCTGAAAGGGTCATTCGAGACCAGCAGCCAATCGCCCTTTTCTACGCTTGCCAGGATTTCACGCAGATCATCGTTCGATAGATGGCCGCGCGAACTGCCGTGGGCATAAAGCAAATCATCCAGCCCATCGATTCTGTTGCCGTAATGTCCGAGGGCCTGCTGAACCTCGAACCGGGCAAAAAATGGCAACTCGATTTTGTTGAAACCAATTCCTTCACGCTCGCGATCTTGCCGACGAATAAGGCGCAACCCCATTCCCCCTCCTCCCTGATAAACGATGCGTCCAAACAAGCCGTTGAACGCGGCGGATCTATTGATAAGGCGGGGGGATGGTGCTGGCCGTCATCTGTCGGCTCAAGGGAACAGAGCACTTGAACAGGGTAAAACCGTGTATTTCAGGAGAGTCCTACAAGCGTGCCTGTACTTGTCTGACGCTGGAGCCGGATCAAGGTCTGAGATGGCGTATTGGTCGCCTACTCTGTTGTTACGTTCAGTCATTGAGTCGGGGCTTGCACTCATGAAAGAGCATCATTACTCTGCGCCGGTCGTTGCCAAATCAGCGACCGGGTGTAGGAGCCCGAGTATCACACCGTGCACAAGCGCCCAGCTTTTTCTGAGTGTTTTTTGCTGCCCTGTGTTTATGGCGGCTGTGCGCGGGCACGCTTCGGCGTGGCCGGCCGTGTGTCCGGTCTCCTACCCCGCGTACAGCTGCCACCCAGCTTGTAGGAGGGTTGGGTGGTCGCCCACTTAACACACGGAGCTACATCAATGAACGGATTTATCCCGCTTCACAGCACTGCCACCGAGCATCCTGTCCTGCTGATCGATTCCAACGCCTCGCTGGTGGACTTACTGGCCTGCGCCGACCGGCGCGTTCGCGCCATTCACAAACTGATGAACAGCCTGTCTTGCATGACCGCGCGTACCGCGGATGAAAGTGATTTGTTCCAGATCGCCGATATCGCCTCGCTGCTGCTGAGCGATGGCGTAGCGTTGCTGGATGTTGCCCAGGGTAAGGCGATGCAAGGGCCGTCTCTAAGCGCTTAAGCTTCCCCTCCCGACGTCCTCTGCGACAGCCTGTTGCAGGCACTAAAAAAGCCCCTGGATCTTTTGATTCGGGGCTTTGCTATGAGGGGCGTTCAGGGGTGGCGCGTTATCGTTAACGTTCATCGCGGGCAAGCCTCGCTCCTACAGAAGCACCACTGTCTGTAGGAGCGAGGCTTGCCCGCGAAGCGATCTGACAACCACCGCAATCAGAGTTTCCAGGCCCCAGCCTCGGCAAAGAATGCCCGTGCGTTGTCTTCCAGGCTTTCCAGGTGGTAGCCGCCTTCCTGCACGATCAAACACGGCAGGCCGAGGCTGCGGATGCGTTCGCCGAGGCGGGCGAAACCGGCGCGGGTTACCGCGACTTTGCTTTGTGGGTCGAGTTCGTAGATGTCGAAGCCCAGGGACAGCACCAGTACTTGCGCGTCGAAGGTCTTTACCGCCGCCAGGGCGGTTTCCAGTTGGGCGAGGAAATCGGCTTCGCTGGCGCCGTGGGCCATGGGCAGGTTGAGGTTGTAGCCCAGCCCCGCGCCGCTGCCGCGCTCGTCGGCGAAGCCGGCGACGCCCGGGTAGAAGTTGGTCGGGTCGCCGTGCACCGAGACGTACAGCACGTCGTCGCGCTCGTAGAAGATTTCCTGGATGCCCTGGCCGTGGTGCATGTCGGTGTCCAGCACCGCGACCCGGGCGAACTTCTCGCGCAGCACCTGGGCGGCGATCGCCGCGTTGTTCAGGTAGCAGAAGCCGCCGGCGGCTTCGGCCCGGGCGTGGTGGCCCGGCGGGCGGCACAGGGCGTAGGCGGCCGGTTCGCCGTCGAGCAGGGCCCGGGCGCCGGCAATCGCGCTTTGCGCCGACCAGTAGGCTGAACGCCAGGTCAGCTCGCCCACCGGGCAGCTGCCATCGGCCAGGTAACGCGCGGCCTGGGCGAGGATGCCGCGCAGGGCGTTGGGTTCGCCGACGAAGATGTTCGACATCACCTCCTCGCCCCAGTCTTCGGGAATTTCCTTCCAGCGCTGGTGAGCTTCCTTGAGGAACTGCAGGTACGCCGCGCCGTGCACCGCCAGCAGCGGCTCCAGGCCGGCATCCTCCGGTTGCTGCACGTCAAAGCCCAGGGAGTGCGCGGCCTGCACCAGGCGCTGGGCGCGCTCGGGCACTTCCTGGGGCGTGCGCATCTGGCCGCGGGAGTAATAGCTGCGCGGGTGGTGCAGCAGCTGTTCGGGGTGGAAAAAACTGCGCATGACCTTCTCCTTATTCGACCCGGCCGGCGCGGGCCAGCACGGCGTTGAGCAATACGTCGGTGCCCTGGCGCACGTCCTCGGGCAAGACGTCTTCGGCTTCGTTGTGGCTCAGGCCGCCGACGCAAGGGATGAAGACCATGGCCGTCGGGCAGAACCGCGCCAGATGAATCGCGTCGTGGCCGGCGCCGCTGACGATCGATTGTTGAGCGTAGCCCAGGCCGTCCACCGCCTGCTGCACCGCCGCCACGCAGTCGGCATCGAAGGGCGTGGCCGGGCTGATCCAGTGCGGGCTGATGGTCACCTTCAGTTGGCGTTGCTCGGCGATGGCGCCAAGCCGCGCGCGCACCTCCTGCTCCATGGCGGCGATGGCGCTGTCGCGGTGGTGCCGCAAATCGACGGTGAATTGCAACAGGCCGGGAATGGTGTTGCGCGAGGACTTGGCGATGCTCAGCTCGCCGACGGTGGTCAGGCCCTCGGGGGCGAAATCCGTGGCCAGGGTTTCGATTGCCAGGATCATCTGCGCGGCGCCGTAGAGCGCGTCCTTGCGCAGCGGCATCGGCGTGGTGCCGGCGTGGGCGGCCATGCCTTCGACCTGCACGTCGAGCCAGCGGATCGCCTGGCCGCCGCTGACCACGCCGATGCTCTTGGCGTTGTCCTCGAGGATCGGCCCCTGCTCGATATGCGCCTCGAAATAGGTATCCACCGCCCCGCCCAGGGGCCGTGTGCCGGCATAACCGGTGGCGTGCAGCGCCTCGGCGACGCTGATGCCATCGGCGTCGCGCACCGCCAGGGCGGTCTCCAGGTCCATGATCCCGGTGAACACCGCCGAGCCGAACATGGCCGGGGTGAAACGCGCGCCCTCCTCGTTGGTCCACACCGCCACTTCCAGCGGCTTGCGGGTCTGGATCTGCAGATCGTTGAGGCGGCGCACCACCTCCAGGCCGGCGAGCACGCCGTACACGCCATCGAAGCGCCCGCCTTCGGGCTGGGTGTCGAGGTGGCTGCCCATCATCACCGGGGCGGCGTCGGGGTCACTGCCCGGGCGGCGGGCAAACAGGTTGCCGATAGGGTCGACGCTCAGGCTCATGCCGGCCTCCAGGCACCAGCGGGCGAACAGTTCGCGCCCGGCCTTGTCGTCCTCGCTCAGGGCCAGGCGGCAGCTGCCGCCACGGGCGGTCGCGCCGATTTTGGCCATGGCCATCAGGCTCGCCCACAGGCGTTCGCCGTTGATCTTCAACATGCTTCGGTTCTCCGGATGCGATAAAAACTCAAGCCATTTCCAGGCGGTGGGCGGCAGCATGCCGGCGAGACAAGGCCAGCACGCAGAGCAGCGAGATGGTCGCGATCAGGCTGTAGAACAGCGCCATCGGCCACCACTGGCCGGCGAACTGGTGGGCCAGCCAGGTGCCGATCAGCGGCGTCAGGCCACCGGCCACGGCGCCGCAGACCTGATAGGCCAGGGAGATCGCGGTGTAGCGCACGCGGGTCTCGAACATGCCGCTGACGTAGCCGGCGATCACCGCGTAGAAGGACGCCATGCACACCACGGCCAGGGCGATGCCGAGGATGATCAGCGGCGCCTGGCCGCTGCTCACCAGCACGAACATCGGGTACGGCGACGCCATGGCCAGCAACGACGCCAGGCACAGGAAACGCGTGGCGCCGAGCTTCTCGGCGGTCCAGGCCGCCAGCGGCTGGATGCAGAACTGGATGATTGCCACCACGAACAGGCATTCCAGGATCAGCGAACGCGGCAACCCCAGTTGCTGGGTGCTGTAGGCAATCATGAAGGTGTTGGTGAAATACACCCCGGCGATGCCCAGGGTATTGGCGCCGATGCACAGCAGCAGCGGGCGCCAGGCGCTTTGCAGCACTTCCATCACCGGCGCCTGCTCCTTGCGCTGGGCCTTGTGCGCCTGCTCGCGGCTGGCGAGGAATTCCGGCGACTCATTGACCCCCAGGCGAATCGCCAGGCCCACCACCAGCAACAGTGCGCTGGCGAGGAACGGCAGGCGCCAGCCCCAGCTCATCAGGTCTTCTTCGGGCAGGCGGGTGACCGCGCTGAAAGCCAGCAGCGACAGGATCAACCCGGCCGGGCTGCCCAGCTGGGCGAAGGAGGCGAAGAAGTTGCGCCGGCCCTTGGGCGCATGCTCGCCGGCCATCAACACCGCCCCGCCCCACTCGCCACCGACGGCAATGCCCTGGACGATGCGCAGCAGGATCAGCAGCACCGGCGCCGTCGCGCCGATCTGTGCATAAGTCGGCAGCAGGCCGATGCACACCGTGACCACGCCCATCATCAGCAGGGTGATCACCAGGGACTTCTTGCGCCCGATGCGATCGCCGATATGGCCGAACACGATGCCGCCCAGTGGCCGGGCGAAGAAGCCCACGGCGAAGGTGCCGAAGGCCGCCATGGTGCTGAACAGTTTGTCGTCGGAGGGGAAGAACAAGGCGCCGAACACCAGCGCCGCAGCGGTGGCGTAGATGTAGAAGTCGTACCACTCGATCATGGTGCCGATAAAGGCGGCGGCCGCCGCACGGCGCGGCTGGGGCGAAGCGGAAGGCTTCATGGATCGTGCTCCTTTGATTATTTTTCTGGCAGGAGAGAACGGGAACGCAGAGGCACTCTGGCGGCGCCTGTCTGGGAGGGATTTATCGTCGCGGGCCTATAATTAGTCAATTTTCTATTTATTATGCTGATTATTACCTCTGCTTATTATCAGTCCTGTCCTTCGACCCAGAGCCCTGCGCCATGTCCAACCGCCTGCCCGACCGCCTGCTCAACGACCGCCTGGACTGGAACCTGCTGCGCACCTTTCGGGTGATCGGCCAGGAGCTGAGCATCAGCCGCGCGGCCGCCCGCCTGCACCTGACCCAGCCGGCGGTGAGCCAGGCCCTCAAGCGCCTGGAGGAACAATTGGGCCGCCAGTTGATTGCCCGGCGCGGGCCACGTTTTGCCCTGACCGAAGTCGGCGAGCAGATCTTCCACCTGGCCGGCGAGATCTACGGGCAGATGTCCCAGGTCAGCGGCGTGCTGGAGCAGCCGGCCGACGAGGTGATCGGCAAGGTGCGCCTGCTGATGATCAGCCGGATCTTTTCCGAGCGTTTCGATGACTTCCTCGCCGACTTCCATCGCCAGCATCCGCGGGTCGACCTGGAGATCGAGGTGATGCGCAGCTCGGACATCGTCAGCGCCCTGCAGGAAAAAACCGCGACCCTCGGCCTGAGCCTCAACCGCCGGCCTCAGCCGCGCCTGGAACAGCGGTTGTTCCTGCGCCAGCGCTATGCGTTTTTCTGCGGCAAGCACCATGCCCTGTTCGGCCAGCAGAAGGTGGCCGAAGGCGATTTGCAGCGGGAGAATTTCGTCAGTTTCACCAGCGACCAGATCGGCGGCATGCTCTCGCCGCTGACCATCTTTCGCGACCAGCAGGGTTTCAGCGGGCGCATCGTCGCCTCGTCGCCAAGCCTGGAGGAAGTGCGGCGCCTGGTGATCGCCGGCTACGGCATCGGCTGCCTGCCCGAGCATGTGGTGGCGGCCGATGTCGACGCCGGGCTGCTGTGGCGCCTGCCGCCCCACGACGGCATCGCCGACGTCGACATCCATCTGCTGTGGAACCGTGAACAGCGCATGAGCCGCGCCGAGACGGTCTTTATCGAAACCTTGCAGGCCTGCCTGGGCGCTCAGTAACCCTGGGCCCTGTCCACTTCGTTCAACAGCGGCTCGCCGGCTTGCAGGCGCCGCAGGTTGTCCGCCACCTGCTCGGCAATGCAATCGTGGGAGGCCGCCGAGGCCATGTGCGGAGTGAGGGTGACCCCGGGCGTGGTCCACAGCGGATCATCGGCCGGCAGCGGTTCCTGCTCGAACACGTCGAGCAAGGCGCCGCGCAGTTGGCCGCTGGCCAGGGCCTGGCGCAAGTCGTCGAGGTTGAGGTGGCCGCCCCGCCCGACATTGACCAGCGCCGCGCCGCGGGCCAGCCGGGCAAAGCTGTCTCGCCCGAGAATGCCGCGGGTCTCGGCAGTCAGCGGCAACAGGTTGATCAGCAGTTCCACTTCATCGAGAAAGGGCTCCAGTTGCCCCGGCCCGACGAAGGTCTGCACCCCCGCCAGGCTCTTGGCACTGCGCGCCCAGCCACGCACGTCATAACCGGCGGCGGCCAGGTCGAGGGCAATGGCGCTACCCAGGGAACCCAGGCCCATGACCCCGACCTTGAACTGCCGCGCCGGCCGTTGCAGCGGTCGCTCCCAGTGCCGTTCGCGCTGCTGCTCGAGCACCCGGTCGAAGCCGCGGTGAAAGTGGATCACCGCCCAGCGCAGGTACTCGGTCATGCCCTGGCGGTGCCCCGGGTCCACCACCCGGCAGATCGGCAGGTCCGGGCACGAAGGGTCGTGTTCCAGGTGGTCGATGCCCGCGGCCACCGAATGAATCACTTGCAGGTTGGGCAAACGCCCCAGGCTGCCGGCGGGTGGAAACCAGCAGGCGGCCATGGGTGCCTGGGCGGCACGCGGGTCGTCGGCCAGTACCGCCTGCAGCTGTGGCACGCAGCGGGCGAAGGCGGCCTGCAGTTGCTTGAGCAACAGGCTGTCGCGGGACAGCAGCACCACGATGCTCATGACAGATAGGACTCGCGCTGGGACTCGATCAGGGTCAGGGCGGCTTCCCAGGCCAGTTCGATGATGTTGTCGGCGTCGTCGCGTTCGAACTGTTCGGCGGTGTGGGCGCAGACTTCCGGCGACGGGTAGTTCAGCTCGCAACCGCCGGCCAGCGCCTGGACCTGGGCCTGGCAGGCGCGCTCGAGGAAATGGATCTCCTGGAAGGCGTGGGCGACGCTGGCACCACCCACCAACAGGCCGTGGTTGCGCAGGATCATCGCCTTGTGCGGGCCGAGGTCGGCGATCAGGCGCTCGCGCTCGTCCAGGGACAGGGCGATGCCTTCATAGGTGTGGTACGCCAGCTTGCCGTAGAACTTCAGCGCATGCTGGCTGATGGGCAACAGCCCCTGTTTCTGCGCGGCCACCGCCATGCCGGCAGCGGTGTGGGTGTGGATCACGCAGTTGAGGTCCGGGCGCGCCATGTGGATCGCCGAGTGAATGACGAAGCCGGCGGCGTTGACCCGGTGCCCGGCGTAATGTGGATCGACGATGCGCCCTTGCTGGTCGATGCGCACCAGGTCGCTGGCACGCATGCGGTCGAAAATCACCCCGTAGCGGTTGATCAAAAAGTGATGCTCGGGCCCTGGAATACGCAGGGTGATGTGGGTGTCGATCAGGTCGGTCATGCGAAAGTGCGCGACCAGTCGATACAGGGCCGCCAGCTCGCAGCGGGCCTGCCATTCAATCGGGCTCATGTGTTCAGGTTTGCTCACGAATACACCTCTTTGGCAGCGTGGTGGACGGTAGGGTTGGCGCGCAGCCGGGCCAGGCCGCAGACGCCGATCAATGACAGGGCCGACAGCAGGCTGAAGAACACCGCCAGCGGCAGCCACTGCCCCGAGAATTTGCTGGCCAGCAAGGTGCCGATCAGCGGCGTGCTGCCACCGGCGACCGCGCAGGCCAGTTGGTAGGCGATGGAGATCCCCGAGTAGCGCAGGTGCACCGGGAAGGCCTGGGTCATGTAGCCGGCGATCACCGCGTACAGCGCCGAGAGAATCACCACCGCCAGGGCGATGCCGAGGGTCATCAGCACAATGTTCTGGGTGCCGACCAACAGGAACATCGGGTACGGCGTGGCCATGCACAGCAGCGCCACCCACTTGAGGAAGCGCCCCTCGCCGATACGCTCGGCCAGCAACGCGGAGAGCGGCTGCGACAGCAGTTGGATGATCGTCACCAGGAACAGGCAATCGAGAATGGTCGCCCGGGAAATACCCTGGTACTGGGTGACGTAGGTGATCATGAAGGTGTTGGTGAAGAAGAAGCCGGCCGAGCCGATGGTCACCGCGGCGGCGGCGAACAGGATCTGCTTCCAGCAGCTGCGCAGCACTTCCATCACCGGGTACTGGGCGGTCTCATTGTTGGCCCGGGCCTTGGCGAACTCTGGCGACTCATGCACGCCGGAGCGGATCATCAGGCCGAACATCATCAGCACGCCGCTGGCGAGGAACGGCAGGCGCCAACCCCAGTCGAGGAAGTCCTGCTGGTCGAGGCTGGTCACCAGGCGGAAGGCGATCAACGCCAGCAGCAGGCCGGCCGGGCTGCCGAGCTGGGCAAAGGAAGCGTAGAAAGTCTTGCGCCTGGCCGGAGCATGTTCGCTGGCCATCAGCACCGCCCCGCCCCACTCGCCGCCCACGGAAATGCCCTGGATGATGCGCAGCACGATCAGGCCGATGGGCGCCCAGATACCGACGCTGGCATAGCTGGGCAACAGGCCGATGCCGGTGGTGGCCAGGCCCATCAGCGCCATGGTCACCAGCAGCATTTTCTTGCGCCCGAGGCGATCGCCCAGATGGCCGAACACCATGCCGGCCATGGGCCGGGCGATGAAGCCCACGGCGAAGCTGCCGAACGCCGCCAGGGTACTCATCACCGGGTCGCTGCTGGGAAAGAACACCTGACCGAGGACCAGGGCCGCGGCCGTGGCATAGATATAGAAGTCGTAGAACTCGATGGTCGTGCCGATAAAGGCCGCCGCCGCGGCTCTGCGCGGTTGAGGGGTGGTGTGCATGCAAGGACCCTGTGTAATTGTAGTTTTGGGCAGGTGCGGAAGGCTTGGATCACGGCGCTCTGCGGCGCTTGTGGGCTTTATCGCCGGCGTGCCAGGATTAGTCAATTTTCAAATCCTTATCCTTGCTATTAGCACAGCTACTAGATGGAGCCGCCATGCCTACACCACTCTCCACGTCCAACCCCTGGGTCGGCCGGCGTTTCCTCAACGATCGCCTGGACTGGAACCTGCTGCGCACCTACCTGATGATCGGCCAGGAAGGCAGCATGAGCCGCGCCGCCGCGCGCCTGCACATCACCCAGTCGGCGGTCAGCCAGGCCCTCAAGCGCCTGGAGGAACAGCTTGATTGCGTGTTGATCGCCCGCAGCGGGCGACGCTTCGAGCTGACGGAAACCGGGGAGGAAGTGCTGCGCATCGCCACCGATATCTACGGCGATATTTCCCGCCTGGGCACCGTGGTGGAGAGCCGCAACGACGACGTGGTGGGCAAGATCCGCATCCTCACCGTCAGCGGCGTGCAGGCGCCGCACTACGATGAGTTCCTCGCCGATTTCCATGAGGCCCACCCGAAAATCGAGCTGGAAGTCGAGGTGATGGGCAGCTCGGACATCATCAGTTCGCTGCTGCAAAAGACCGCGACCCTGGGGGTCGGGTTGTGCCGTCTGCCGCAGCCCAGGCTGGAGCAGCGGGTGCTGTTTCGCGAGCGGTATGCCTACTTCTGCGGCCAACGTCACCGGCTGTTCGGCCAGCAGAGTCTGAGCCTGCAACAACTGGCCAACGAGAACTTCGTCAGCTTCACCAGCGACCAGTTGGGGGGCAACCTGTCACCGCTGACGCTGTTTCGCGACCAGCAGGGCTTTACCGGCAAGATCGTCGCCTCCTCCACCAGTTTCGAAGAGATTTATCGCCTGGTCTGCGCAGGGTTCGGTATCGGCTGCCTGCCGATCCACCTGGTCAAACGGAATGTCGAGCAAGGGCTGCTCTGGCGTTTGCCGCCGGACGAGGGCGTGGTGGATTTCGATATCCAGCTGCTGTGGCACCGGGAACAGAAGATGAGCCAGGCCGAAACCCTGTTCCTGGACAGCATCCAGCACATGCTCAGTATTCGTGAGCAGGTGCCGGACAGCCTGATGTTCAAATGACTCAGGCGTGGGGAACGTCCGGCCCCTTGCCGGGGCTGGCGTATTGCGGCTTCAGGTGGCCTTGCTGGTCGAGCAGCCAGGCATCCATGACCTGACGCACCACCGGCCCCGCGACCCGGCCACCGGCCTCGCCGTTCTCGATCATCACCGCCACCACGATCTGCGGGTGCTCGGCCGGGGCGAAACCGACGAACAGGGCATTGTCGCGATGACGCTCGTGGGTCTTGAGCCGGTTGTAACGCTCGCCCTGCTTGATCGCCACCACCTGCGCCGTACCGCTCTTGCCGGCGATGCGGTATTGCGCGCCGGCCGCTGCGTCGCGCGCGGTGCCGCGGGGCGCGTGCATCACCATCTGCATGCCATGGCTGACCAGGTCCCAGTCGACCGGGTCCTTGAGCTGGATATTCGGCATCGGGTGTTCGTCCACCGGCGCCACGCCATCGACGGTCTTGGCCAGATGAGGGCGATTCCACACACCCTTGTTGGCGATCAGCGCCGTCGCCTGGGCCAGCTGCAATGGAGTGACCTGCATGTAGCCTTGGCCGATGCCGAGAATCACCGTCTCGCCGGGGAACCACGGCTGGCGCCGGGTGGCGCGCTTCCAGGCCTGGGACGGCATCAGCCCCGATGCTTCCTCGAACATGTCCAGGGAGACTTTCTCGCCCAGGCCGAACATCGCCAGGTAATCGTGCAGGCGGTCGATACCGAGCTTGTGCGCCAGGTCGTAGAAGTAGGTGTCGTTGGAGCGCATGATCGCCGCGTCCAGGTCCACCCAGCCGTCGCCGCTGTGGTTCCAGTTGCGGTATTTGTGGTCGACGTCCGGCAGTTGGTAGTAACCCGGATCGAACACCCGGGTCGAGGCGTTGACCACCCCGGAATCCAGCCCGGCGATCGCCACTTCCGGCTTGATGGTCGACCCCGGCGCATACAGGCCGCGCAGCACGCGGTTGAACAGCGGCCGGTCGATGGAGTCGCGTAACGCGCTGTACTCCTTGAAGCTGATGCCGGTGACGAACAGGTTCGGGTCGAAGCTCGGCTTGCTGACCATGGCCAGCACTTCGCCGGTCTGCGGATCGAGGGCCACCACCGATCCGCGACGGTCGCCCAGGGCCGCCTCGGCCGCCTCCTGCAACTTCACATCGAGGCTGAGCACGATGTTTTTTCCAGGGATCGGATCGGTGTGCTTGAGCACCCGCATGACCCGGCCCTGGGCGTTGGTTTCCACCTCTTCATAGCCGACATGGCCATGCAGCTCGGACTCGTAGAACCGCTCGATCCCGGTCTTGCCGATCGATTGGGTACCGCGATATTCCACCGAGTCCAGGACCTTGGCTTCCTTCTCGTTGATACGCCCGACATAGCCGATGGAATGGGCGAAGTGCGCGCCCATCGGATAGTGCCGCACAAACTGCGCCTCGACCTCCAGCCCCGGCAGGCGGTACTCGTTGACCGCCAGCACGGCGATCTGCTCTTCGGTCAGTTCATAGAACAGGGTGACCGGCACGAATGGGTGGCGTGACTGCTTCAGCGCCTTGTCGAACAGGACCCGGTCTTCGGCGGGCAGGTGCAGCAGGCTGACCACCTGGTCCAGCTCGCCTTTGAGGTCGGTGGTGCGCTCACGGGTAATGGTCAGGTTGAAACTGGGACGGTTGTCGGCCAGCAGCACGCCGTTGCGGTCGTAGATCAGGCCGCGGGTCGGGGTGATGGGCAGCACATGCACACGATTGTTTTCGGAGATGGTCGAGTGATAGTCGAACTCGACCACCTGCAGGAAGTACAGGCGCCCGATCAGGGTGCAGGTGATGGCGACCACCAACAGAGCACAGGCCAACAGTCTTTTGTTGACCAGCCGCGTCTCTTTTTCGTGGTCCTTGATCGGTATCGGTTCAGGCATTGCTACAGCTTCTCGTGGAATAGTGAACGCTGGTCCGTGCGGGTGAATGTCAGTCCCTTGAAAAACGAGCTGCACCATACCAAAAACCGCCCTGGCGCTTTCATGAAGAATTCGGCCGATTCGTGATGCCCGCTCAAGATTGTTGTTCCGATTCATGCATTTTTCTGTGGGCCGGGCCTGGGGATACTGCTGCCCTGTAATCCCTATGACCGTCTTGCCACGGGCGAGACGCTGGAGCCCTTCATGCACCCTCGGTTTCAACGCCTGCTTGGCAGGAACAACTTTTCCATCGGCCTGGAACTGCCGCTGGACAACGACTGGTCCAGCGCTGGCCAACGCCTGCGCCAGATCGCAGGTCGCCCCTTCGGCGTGCCGGACCTCAAGCAACATGCAACCCTCGCCCGTTTGGCGGACCAGGCCGGCTTTCGTGCGCTGTGGGTACGTGATGTGCCGGTGTACGACCCGAATTTCGGCGATGCCGCTCAGGTCTTCGAAACCTTTTCCTATCTCGGCTACCTGGCCGGTATCACGCACAACATCATGCTCGGGACCGCCGCGGTGGTCCTGCCGCTGCGTCAGCCGTGGCTGACCCTCAAGGCGGCCAACAGCATCGACGAGTTGAGCGATGGTCGCTTGCTGCTGGGGGTCGCAAGTGGTGACCGGCCGATGGAGTATCCGCTGTTCGGCGTCGATTACGCCCAGCGTGGGGAGCTCTTTCGCGATGCGGTCGAGCTGCTGCACAGCCAGGGGCAGGATCGCTTGCCCGAGGGCGCGCATCTGCTGCCACAGCGTCCTGAAGCCGCACCGCTGCTGGTGGCCGGACTGAGCCAGCAATCACCGGCCTGGATCGGTGAGCACATGGACGGCTGGCTGGCCTATCCGGGCACCTCGGAGGAGCACCGCCGACGCGTCGCACTCTGGCGGGAGGTCGGTGGCGACAAACCCTATATCAGCTTCGTCCACCTGGACCTCGCCGCTGACCCGCACGCCCCCATGCAGCGCCTGCGCTTTGGCGGCCGCTGTGGGCGCCTGGCATTGATCGACGAGTTGCAGGCCCTGCGAGAAGCGGGCGTGCAGCATGTCGGCCTGCATCTGCGGCGCAGCGAACGTCCGGTGGCCGAGGCCATCGAGGAAATTGCCGAATTCGTACTGCCGAGGTTTCACCATGCCAACTGAATACAACGCCTGGGGCTGGACCGCAGGGGCCGGCCTGGAAGGCCTTCAACTGATCCGCAAGGTATTGCCGCAACCGGGGCCCAAGGAAGTGTTGATCGCCAATACCGCGATCGCCCTCAACCCGGTGGACTGGAAGATCATCGAGTGGGGGCATGCCGATTGGCATAGCGGCCGGGTGCCTGGTGTCGATGGCGTCGGGGTGGTGGTGGCCGCGGGAGCCGCAGTGACGCTGAAGGTCGGTACGCGAGTGGCTTATCACCAGTCGCTGAGCCGTGATGGCAGCTTCGCCGAGTATTGCCTGCTCGATGCCGATGCGGCGCTGCCGGTTCCTGAGTCACTGGATGACGCGGTTGCCGCCAGCCTGCCCTGCCCCGGCCTGACCGCCTTGCAGGCGCTGGATAAAGTCCCCGTTGTAGGTGCACGTGATGTGCTGGTGGTGGGGGCTGGCGGGGCAGTGGGTTCGCTGCTGGTTCAGTTGGCGGCGCAACGCGGTCTGCGGGTGTGGGCGACAGCGTCCGCCAAGCACCATGCGCGGTTGCTGGCGCAGGGCGCGGTCGGGGTCTTCGACTATCAGGCAGCCACTTGGCAAACCGAGCTGCAATCACGGTTGGGGGAACGTCGCCTGCATGCGCTGTTCGATACCGTCAGCGGCGCTCACGCGCGCAGCCTGGCAGCGCTGCTGGGCTACAACGGGCACCTGGTGTGCATTCAGGATCGTCAGGAGACGACGCCATTGCCGGCGTTCAGCACCGCGATCTCACTCCATGAGGTGGCCCTCAACAGCATTCACGCTTACGGCAGCCGGGCCGACTGGCAACAGCTACGTCAGTACGCCGAACAACTGATGAGCCAAACCGTATCAGGACTGCTGCAACCTGCACCGCTGATTGAGTTCGACTTCAACCAACTGCCGGAGAAACTGCGGGCATTGAAGAGTGGCGAGCAGCATGGCAAGTGGGTAACCCGGCTAACGCACAACAGCCTGGGACGTTAACGCCGGTCAAGGGTGCCTTCGGCTTGAGACGGTCTTGAGTCGAAGCACGCTGCTCTCTGGTGACTGGAAAGG
>NZ_JACMZT010000040.1:0-57183 GCF_017349615.1 Pseudomonas sp. GW531-T4 | reverse complement strand
GCTGAGAGTGGCGGTGTATTTGCGGTAGCGCGCATTCGGCTCGCCCGGCCCGGGGTGGCCATTGTCCTGGGCGTCGAAGGCACCGATGCCGTGCTGCATGCCCAGGTCGAGGTTGACGAAGGCACCGCCGATACGCCGGCCGTGGTTGATGCCGAACTGGGCTTCGCTGAGGCGATTGCTGCTCAGGGCCAGCTTGCTGTCTTCGATAAAGTTATTGGTGCGCAGGTAAGCCAGGCCGGCATTCAGCGAGGTTTTGCTCACCGCATCACGGAGGATCACCCGCTCGGCGCGCAGTTGGTGGTTCTGGCTGTCGCCGGTCTGCTTGAAGCTGAAACCATTGGCCTGGGCCTGGGAGCGGTACTCGCTCTGGCTGTAGGTGTAACTGAAGTTCCACCAGCCCCACGGCAGGTTGTAAGAGAACATGGCGTTGTTGGAAGTGTGCTGGTGGTCGCTCATGGCATCGTGGCCACCGCGCAACATCAGCTGGTCGGCCAGCCCCAACGGGCTGTCCCAGTCGAAGGTGGTGCCCCACTGCTGCTCGCCGGTGCTGCGCTGGCCGTCGTTGCTGCGCGACAGCCCGGCCCGCCAGGGCTTTTGCGCGGTGTTCTTGACCAGCACTTCGCTGCCACCGACTTCTTTACCGGGAGCCAGCTCCATTTGCGCCTGGTTCGACGGCAGGCGGTTGAGCTGGTCCACCAGTTGTTCGATTTCCCGCAGGTTGACCAGCGCGCCGACCTGGCCGGGAAAGGCCATGGCCAGCTCACGTTCGGACAGCTGGCTGTCGGCGGCGCCCTTCAAGCCTTCGAGCCGGCCCTCGACCACCAGCACCTTCAAGTGGCCGCCGGACAAGTCCTGCTGCGGCAGGTAGGCGCGGCTGGTCACCAGGCCCTTCTCCAGGTAGTAGTCGGTGATGACTTTGAGCAGCTCATTGAGCTGGCTGACGCCCAGGCACTGACCGATATAGGGCTTGAGCAGGTGCGCCTGCTCGGCGGCGGACAGGCTGTCGGCCCCTTTGAGCTCGATGTCCTGGATCGGGAAACAGCGGGTGTCGGCAGGTGCGGTTGGCGCGGTGGGGGCCGCCTCTTTGCCGGGCAGGTCCTTGAGTTCTTCCAGGCGCCGGCGCTGCTCTTCGAGCAGGCGGTCCTGGCGTTCGCGGATCAGGTCCTGTTCGCCCGGCGTCGGAGCGGCAAGCGAAATAGCAGGGAGGATAGCGAGCAACAACAGCCCGACTTTAAGTACAGACAATTCTCAGCTTCCTTGCGATAGCGCTTTGACATCACTCAGGTGCCGCGATACTAAATGGCCACTATCTCTGACGTCAACAGAGCTGTATTCAGCTGTGCCTGACATGAAATGTTCGGACAGGTCCTGCCACCCGCGTCGGCTGAGCAACGGGGTTATCGGGAAGCCCGACGAAGTCCGATGGGGAAATGGGGGGATCAGGGGGGATAAAAAAATGCCACTCCCGAACGAGAGCGGCACAAGCCCGCGACAAGCATCGCGGGCCCTGTTACCGGATCAAGCTTGCGCGGTCATGTCCAGTTGGCCGCCAGCACAGGCTGCAAGGCCTGTTGCTCAGCCGCGCCGAAGGTCATGGTCGCCGGTGCTGCCGGCGCGAACGCCGCCATGGCCTGGACCAGGTTCTCCACATCGTTGCCCAGCAACCGATGACGGTCGCCGGTCATGATGTCCCGTGGACGCTCGGGGGTTGCGGCGTACCAGTTATGCAGCGTGACCTCCTGCTGGCTGCCGATCACCGAGATCTGCAGGTCCGGCCCTTCATGCTGGAACCACAAGCGCTCGGGGCTGATGTCCTGGCCGAACACCAGCTGGCCCATGCTGCCGCTGAACTCGAGGTCGTTGACCCCGTGCCCGACTTCCACGGTGGGCATGCTGCCGCTGACCACCACCTTGTTGTTGCCATCCCCCAGCTTCACCGTAGCGAAGGAGCCGCTGTCGGTGATGCTGTTGTTGCCATGGCCGACCGTGAGCTTGTTGATGTCGCCGGCAATCACATTGTTGCCATTGCCCAGGGTGATCTCGGCCCGGCGGCCCGTCACGTTGACCTTGTTGTCACCGTTGCCGGCCACCAGCTTGGCGCCCGTAGCCTCGACGTTGATGGTCTTGCTCTCGTCGCCCAGGCTGACATTGGCGAAGAAGCCCTTGACCGTCATGGTGTTGGGATCGCTGGCCACGGGCGCGGGATCGACCGTCGGCAACGGGCTCAGCGTGAGCGGGTCGCGCGACGAGCTCGTTACCGGCTCCACGGTGGTCGGTGTCGGGCGCACGCGGATCCGGTCGCGGATCGACGCATAGGAGAAGTCCGAGGTATCGATCGCTCCAGGGATATCGTCGAACTTGAGCCGAGGGTCCTGGACCACCGGGATATCCGGCACGGTAACCCGCGGACGACTCGGAATATCCAGGTCGCGGTGAGCGATATCGACCACCGGGATATCAGGGATCACGATCGGTCGCGGGCTCGGCACATCCACCGGGGTACGTCCCGCCAGATCACGCCCGACCGGCCCGATATCCGGCACCTTCGAAGGCTCCAGCGAACCTATGCCGCGCTCGGCAAGAATCTGCTCGAGGGTCTTGTGCTCGGGAACCGTTGGCCCCTGGTTGCCGCCACGCTCGGCCAGGATCTGATCGATCGTCTTGTGTTCCGGCAGGGTGATGTCCGGGATCGTGACCGTAGGTCGCAACACCGGGTCGACCACCGGAACGCTGATGGTCGGGTGCAGATCAACCGGCGGCAGTGGCGACACCACCGTAGGCTGGTCCACGCCAGGGCGCTCGACAATCGGCGTCAGCGTACCTGGCACAGTCACCGTCGGCTGCTCGGTCACCGCAGGCACCGGGCCAACGGTCGGCACCACCTGCGGCGCATGCTCGGCGAAGATGAAGTCCGAGGCGCTGACCTGCGCCACATCCAGCGCATCCAGGTACACCAGGTTGACGTTCGAGGCAGCGCCCTGGGCGCCGTTACGTGTCACGTACACCCCATGAATCTGCGTCAGGCCGTTGAGGGTGGCGCGGTTCTTGTGCTCGATGGTCAGCTGGCTGAAATCGGTCACTCCGGTCTGGCGCAGGTCGATCTTGTCGATCCCGTGGCGGAAGCCGCGCAGGGCGTTGTTGTAGTCCTTGACGCCCGACTGGGCCGCCACCACGAACACATCCGAGGTCGCGCTGTCATGGCTGTAGATAGTGCCGCTCAACGAAGCCACCATCTTGCCCTGGGCATCGCTGCTGTACATCACGCCCTTAGCGCCGCCGTTGAGCAGCACGGTGCCCAGGCCTTCCTGCGGCTGGACCGCCGAGGCGTCGCTGTTGACGTAGGCCGTCGGGGCGACAAAGGTGTCCTGGAACTTGAAGTTCGCCGCGCCGATCCCGGCCAGCAGCTGGTTCTTCAGGACGATGCTCTGGCCCTTGGCCAGGTCGATCTTGACGTCCGCGCCTTGCTGGCTGAGCACCAGGTCGGTGAACTTCTTCCCGGCAAAGCCCACCAGGTCGATGATCTCGCCCCGGGCGGCCTCGAAGTTGCTGATGACATCGCTGCCACCCTCCCGACGATGGACCACGAAGAAGTCCTTGCCCGCGCCTCCCGTCAGGCTGTTGTTGCCACGCCCGCCGTCGAGCAAGGCATCGGCCTTGCCAGCGACCAGCACATCGTTGCCGTCGCCGGTGACGATGTTCTGAATGCTCGCCGGATTTTTCACCGTCAACGCCGCGCCACCGATGCTGGCGACACCGGTCAACAGGTTGACCGAGCTATCCCCGGAAACGGCCGCCGCGTTGAGGGTATTGCGCCCGCCCGCGACACCATTGACCGCGTCGTCCAGGACCGCGCGGTTGGCATGCCCGACCACCGACTTGAGGTATTCGTCGGTGTAGAAATAGGTGTCGTCCGGGGTGCTCTTGCTGCCGTACAAACGCAGCGACCAGGCGTTGAGCGTGACCGGCTGGCCGGAAGCCGCATCGCTCACCTGCAAGGTCCAGTTGCCCGCCGAGCGCTCGCCGAAGTCATGGGTGGTCATGAAGCTGTATTTGAACGACCCCGACTGCGTACTGCCGACATCGCTGGCACTCGCGCCGGGCATGCCGTCCGGCACCTTGCCCTGGCGGTTGAGCAGGATGCTCTGGGTGCCGTCGGGCGAGATCAGCTTGAGCGTCAGGTCGCCAAGGCGGCCCACCTGGGCGTCGAAATCGATCTCGACGTGTTCGACATTGAGGCCGGCATTCATCGCAATGGACGAAGTCAGCGTGCCCCCCGCCGCCAGGCTCTTGCCCAGGGCGCCACTGGAGACGCTGTAGACATACTCGTTGGCCCCGGTGCTCTGGGTCATCCAGGCTTCGGCCAGGCGTACCGCGGCCCGCGCGTCGACTTCGCCGAAACCGTAGTCGTTGCTGGTGTGCATGCCGCCGCCGTTCCAGCCGTGGGCGGCGTTGTCGCTCCACTGCGTGGACGGGTCGTTGATCTGGCGCGCCGACAGCGCGAGGATCTGCTGCACGTCGCGATAGCCCAGGTTCGGGTTGGCCTCGAGCATCAGCGCGACGATGCCGGAGACGATCGGCGCGGCGAAGCTGGTGCCCTGCATGCTGGTGTAGTCGTTGCCGAAGGTCGAGCCACGGTCGGTTTCCAGCATATGGCTGGTGGACACCACGTTGCTGCCCGGCGCCGACACCAGCAGGCTGGCGCCCGGGTTGGAGAACGGCGAGGAGCCGATCTGCAGGGTCGACAAGTCGCCCTGGGCATTGATCGCGCCGACTTCCACCGAGAAGCGGTTGTTGTTGGTCAAGGAGCCCTGGGCATTGCCGCCGGTTGCGCGGCTGTTGCCGCCGGCCGCGACAATGATCGTCCCCAGGCCACCGCGACCGTTACTTGCGGCGTACTGGGCATTCATGCTCAGCGCCGTGGCGGTGTTGACGAAACCGTCCTGGAAGCTGCTGAGGGCGAAATCGTTGGTGAAACCCCAGCTGTTGTTGGCGATGTCAAAGCTGACCATGTGCCCCAGCCCGGCGAGGTCGGCGCCGCTGTTGGCCAGGTAGTAGCCGCCCAGCGTCGCGCCATAGGCCACCCCTACCCCACCCGCGCCATTCTTGGCGGCGACCATCACGCCCGCCACCATGGTGGCGTGGTTGGACACCAGGCCCGGCAGGCTGCCGTTGCTCTGTTGGGTTTGCAGCCAGGCCTGATCGACGTTGGCAGCCAGGTCCGGGTGGGCGATATCGAAGATCTCGGGCGCGGTAGCGAACTGGCCGCCCGGCTCGAACTGGCCAATACGTACGCCCTTGCCGGTGTAGTCCTGCCAGACCGGCAGCACGTTGGTGTCGCTCAGGTACCACTCCTGGGCCGCCAATGGGTCCAGCGGCACTTCCGGGGTCAGCAAAGTCACCCCGGCGCGCATCGGCGCGGTCTGTCCGCTGCTCAGGTCGACCACCGAGGCCGACAGGTTGCCGGCGGCATCGACCACGCCGTACTTGAAGCTGAGCAGGCCGGTGTAGCGCGCATCCGGAGTGAAGAGCACGTCACCCTGAGCCGTGAGGCTGACGGTGCCGCCGACCGCGTCGCCGACGTTGGCGATGCGCAGCGCGCCCTGGCTGTTGAGGTGTTGATCGTTGGCCAGCAGGCTTTGCGCGGAAATCAGGTGGGCCTGGGTCCGGTTGAAGGCCTTGCCGTCCTTGTCGAGGGTCAGCACGTCGGCCACCGGCATGGCGTTGGGGGTCTGCAGATCGACCGCCGAGATATCCGAGAAATTCAGCTTCTGGATATTCTTCAGGGTCACCGTGCCGTCGCGCCCGGCCACCTTGTCGGCCACTTCATAGCCGCTGGCAGTGCGGGTGATGCGGTAATCGCCATGGTTGCCATGCAGCGTCACCAGGTTGATCCCGCCGTCGCCGTCGATGGTCGCGTTGCCATGGCCGACTTCGATCACGTCATTGCCGGCGCCGCCGAAAATCCGGTCGGCGCCGCCACCGGCGTGAATGATGCTGCCGCCTTCGGCGGCGTAGATCACGTCGCCTTGGGGCCCGGCGTAGATCACCGCCTTGCCGCTGCCGCCGATGATGGTGTTGTGGCCGCTGCCACCGACCAGCACGTCGCTGCCCGCCCCGCCCACCAGGGTCGAATTGCCGGAGCCGCCCTTGATGAAGGCACTGCCGGTGCCGCCGCTCATGATCGTGTCGTCGCCGCTGCCGCCCTGGGCAATGGTCAGGCCGGCCTGGGCCATGTTCAGCACCACGCCTTTGTCGCCAACGATGATCGCCGTGTCGTGGCCGCCATTGCCGTGGATTTTTTTCGGATCGTCCGAGGCGCTGATCACAAAGACGTCGTCGCCCTTGCCACCGACATAGGTGTTGCTGCCGCCGCCACCCACCAGCCAGCCACCGGCCGGCGCGGCAATCAGCGTGTCGTTGCCGCTGCCGCCATACAAGTTGCCCACGCCCAGCTGCGCCGCGTCCAGGGTTTCGCCGGTGGTGCTCTGGCTGGCATAGGCGGTGGTGGTGATGCCATTGGTGGTCGAGGTCACCTTGGTACCCGCGCCCAGGGCAGTCAGGGTGTTGCTGACCGGGTCACCGAGGAAATCCACCGCCAGCGCTTCCTGGTTCTTGCCATTGATGGTGAACGAACCGGTGGCGAGCACCCGGTTACCGTCACGCACTTCGGTTTGAGTGGACGCCGCCGCCCGCACGTTGATCTGGGTGATGCCCAGCTCGGCCAGGGTCTTGAGTTCGCCGGCATCGACTTTCGCGTCATGGGTGCCGTCGACCCAGACCCGCAGCTTGCTCCAGATCGGATCGCGTTGATCGATCACGCCATCCTTGTTCGCGTCCTCGCTGGCCAGTGCCGCGAAACCGTCCTTGAATTTCGTCTCGCCCGCCGCGCCGTTCACCCCGGCCTTGCCGCCGTAGTACTCGGAGAACATCTGGCTGACGTCCTTGATCTGGCCGCTGCCATCGTCGATCACCAGCATGCCGGTGCTGCGATCCGCCCAGCCGCTGCGCTTGAGCGTGCCACTGTGGTCGGTGTCGAACAGCACGCCGTCACGGATGTCGGTCATGTGCACGCCGTTGCCGGTCAGGTCCAGCAGCAGCGGGTCAACGTAGGTGTTGAAGGTGGTCATGGCCGACAGGCCGTTCAGCGTTACCGCATTACGCAGGCTGAAGTCCGGCTTGTTCGGGCTGGACGGCTGGTAGAACTGGGTCAGGTAGGTGTTGGGACGCGCATTGGGGTCGAGCTGCATTTCGCCCGGGCGAATGCCACCCGAGGCCAGGCTGGCCATCTGGGTCGAGGTGAAATCGGTTTTGCTGAGAATGCCGCCGACGGCAAAGATGCTGTTGGTCGCCGAGTTCTGAATGAAGCCGTTGGCGACGTCCTGCTGGGCTTTGCTTTCGCCCTGGATGTGTTGCTGGGGTTGTGGGGATGGGTTGATGTCGATGTTGACCAGGCCGGGTGTCTGAGGGGCAGTAGAGACATCACCCACGCCAAGCCATAAACATTGCTGACCATCTTTTGCTTCATAATATTCGCCGTGACGCGTCAAGTCGTCACGAATGATTTGTGCACCATAAGTATGCAGAAGACTCTTGACCGGTTCGATGTTATCCGCCGGAAAAAGAGCGCCTTCAAACTTCTTGTCATTATAACCGATGGCTTGCAAGGAAGCATATACAAAGTCCACACAGCTATTGGTCAGCAGTCTATAACGCGTAGCATCGAATCCGCCTGACGCGGGATCTTTGGAAAACGCCTTGAGCTTATTGTATTGGTCCTCTGTCAGATTAAAGCTGACTTCGTACGCCGTCTCTTTATAACCGAGATTATCGTTCCTCGAGACTTGCCCTTCACCATGCATCTGATCAAACTTTGACTCGAACCCATAACTCTCTCCGGGGCCTGTTCCATCGTTCAGGGCATACCACATATGCCCACCGGTGGAAGAGTGGGAATCACCGGTCTTATGATCGCCCTTGTCCTGCTGATAGACATATTCCGCACCAGCCCGTGCAACCTTGTAAGTTACACTGTACTTCCTTTCCATACGTTGCTTCCTTTACCAGCTTACAAAAACGCTTCAATGCTTGGGATTGTAATAACTAAACTCTACATAGCTCTCGATACTGCGAAATTCCTGTACTTCCCCAAGAGTGCCGACTTCGACCGAATATTTCCCAGGCGACAATTCCAATGTCTTGATCAAACGCACCGCCGTGTTGATTCGCCGCCCCTGGTAATCAAACGTCTGACCCCAGTTGATACCCGTGGTCACTATGTTCCCGTCAAACACCGGTGTTCCATCTTTCAAGACCCGCAGATGCACAGGAATCGCGACACCTTCCTTGTGGCTGGTGCCCCAGATTTCTTCCCGGCTGTTCATTTCAGCCAGGGTGTTTCCCTGAACAAACAGCAAAGCGAATCTATAGTCAGCCGACTTGCTGACTACAAAGTCTGCTGTGACTCTTTGTTCGGCCTGTGAAATATCAATGGGTTTGACCACCCATACCGGTGCGGAACAGGCGGCCAGCAAAAAACATACACCCCCTAGAATCCCGTTACGCAAGACGCTTATCAGTCCGTGCATGACTCACCCCATCCTTCTCATCCATCAGAAAACAAAATCACATTTGAGCGATATCGTTATTAACCAAAGCCAAACCCGAAAACTTACCAACTTATTCTTTGTGGCCAACTTTATATAAAGCCAACTTCTCAACGATAACCCGCAAACCTGACCTGCACATTTCCCGACGCATCCGTCCCGCGCAAGTTCACGTTACGACTAAACATCCGCGCTCCCCCCAACGCAAAACCAACGCGCAACTCGGAGTCGGAAACCCACTGCACTTTCGGTGAGGGGGCATGATCAAGAAAACTGTCGCACTCACCCAAATAAACCTGGTAGCTATTACTGTTAATCGCCTCTTCCACATCCAGCAGGCTGTTGAATACAAGCACCTCATCAGAACAGAACGGCGCTATCGCCCCGCCTCCCGAGCGAGAAACAAGGGCGGCGCTGTAACGTCCACTCGGTGAGGGATAGACCTGGGTATACAGATCATCGGGATCATCAATCATGCCGATCAACAGGATCACGCCATGCTTCAGTACAGTGAACAAACCGATCGCTGCCAGTACAAACTTCAACCAACGTATCACTCGCATGCTCCCCCTTTCCGGCAACACTCAACGCTCTCGCAAACTCTCATCCACATGCTGTTGCAACGGGCTCAGGAAGTAGTCGATCACCCGGCGCTGGTCGGTCTTCACTTCCGCGGTGATCGACATGCCCGGCGACAGCGCCACGCGTTGGCCGTTGACCATCAGGTGGTCGGACTTCAGGCGAATGCGGCTGCTGTAGATCAGCCCGCGTTTTTCGTCCTCGATGGCGTCGTTCGAGACGCTGAGCACTTCGCCGTCGACGGTGCCGTATTTGGTGAAGGTGAAGGTTTCCACCTTGACCGTGACCGGCTGGCCGGCGCGGACGAAGCCCACGTCCTTGTTTTCCAGCATCGCTTCCACTTCGACCGGTTGGTCGGCGGGGACTATGACCATCAGCGGCTGGGCCGGGGTAACCACGCCGCCGACGGTGTGGATCGCCAGTTGCTGGACGGTGCCGTCCACCGGAGCCTTGAGACTGGTCAGGGTTTCCTGGTAACGGGCCTTGGCCAGTTCCTGGACCAGGCTCGCGGCTTTCTGGTTGGCTTCCTGTTGCAGGTCGAGCATGGCCCGGCGGTTCTGCGCGACCACGCCTTCGCGCCGGCGCCGCGCCTCAGCCTGGGCCGCGGTGGACTGCAAGACACTGGCCTGCTGCACGCTCAGCTGGCGCAGCAGGTCGAGGCGCGCCTGTTCCTTTTCCAGGTACTCGTGGCGCGCCACGTACTGTTGCTCCAGCAGCCGCCGGTAGTCCTCGGCCAATTGCGTGGCGATCGGCACGGTTTGCCGCAAACTGGCCACCTGGGCCTGGGCCGACTGGATTTCGGCACTGCGCTGGAGGATTTCCGCGTCCACCAGCTCCAGGTTGCTGCGGTACTCCTGATACTGCCCCTGTAACCAGCGCTGGGCGCTGAGCACCTGCTCCGGGTTGGCATTGGCAATCGCGCCGATCAATGACGCCGGCGGCTGTTGCTGGTTGATCGCATCGAGCATCGCCGCGCCCCGAGCGCTGTCGACCCGCGCCGCCAGCAGCTCGCTCTGAATCCGCCTGACGTCGGCATCCGCCGCCGTCGGGTCGAGTTCCACCAGCAGCTCGCCGACTTTCACCGCCTGGCCGTCGCTGACATGGATCGCCCTGACCACCGCGGTTTCGCTGGATTGAATCAGCTTGGTCTTGCCATTGGGCACGATCTTGCCCGGCGCGACCGCCACCACTTCGATCTTGCCGAGACAGGCCCACAGCAAGGCCAGCACGGCAAAACCGAGGATGCTCCAGACAAAGATCCGCGGCGCCGGGTGCACAGGGGTGTCCTGCAACTCCAGGGCGGCGGGCAGGAACTGCGCCTCATGGGGCAGGCGTTGCACGCTGTCCATGCTTTTGCGCTGGCGCCAGGCGTGTTGCCAGGCGTCACGGTAGCGCTGCAATAACGAAGGAGTGGCGCTCATGGGCAATCGGTCCTTGAATCCGGATGGCATCCAGCCCCGCCCCCTGCGGCGGGGGCGGCGGCCGAACAAATAACCTGTGAATCGGGCGGCGCTCAGCCCTGCTGCATACGGTGCAGGCGCGAATAGTGGCCGGCCTGGTGCGCCAGCAGTTCGGCATGGTTGCCCTGCTCGACGATCTGCCCGCGGTCGACCACCAGGATGCGATTGGCATCGCGTACCGCCGACAACCGGTGAGCAATGATGATCACCGTGCGCCCGGCGCAGATGCTTTGCATGTTCTGCTGGATGATCCGTTCGGACTCGTAGTCCAGCGCACTGGTGGCCTCGTCGAAAATCAGGATCCGTGGGTTGCCGATCAGGGCCCGGGCGATGGCGATGCGTTGCCGCTGGCCGCCGGACAGCGAGGTGCCATGCTCCCCGACCATGGTGTCGTAGCCTTCGGGCAGTTCCAGGATGAACTCGTGGGCCCCGGCCATGCTGGCGGCATGCATCACCGTTTCCAGCGGCGCGCCCGGATCGCTCAGGGCGATGTTTTCCCGGATGCTGCGGTTGAACAGCATGTTGTCCTGCAACACCACGCCGATCTGCCGCCGCAGGGAGGAAACGTCCGCCAGCGCCAGGTCCATGCCGTCCACCAGCACTCGCCCACGCTCGGGCACGTACAGGCGCTGGAGCAGGCGGGTCAGCGTGCTTTTACCCGAGCCGGAACGCCCCACTACGCCGATCACTTCGCCGGCGGCGATCTGTAGGTTGATCCCGCGCAGGATCTCCGAGCCGTCGGCGCGATAACGGAAATGCACCTGGTCGAATTCGATCTGCCCCCTGAGGGGCGGCAAGGCGCTGCGGGTGGCCTGGGACAGCTCGGTGCGGGTATTGAGGATATCGCCCAGGCGCTGCACGGAAACGCCGGTCTGCTGGAAGCTGGTCCACAACTGCGCCAGGCGTATGATCGGGCCGCTGACCCGGCCGGCCAGCATGTTGAAGGCGATCAGTTCGCCCACCGAAAGCTGCCCGTCGATCACCAGCCGCGCGCCCAGCCAGAGGGTCGCCACAGTCACCAGCTTGCCGATCAGTGACACGCTTTCGTTGGCGATGGTGGACAAGGTCTGGGTCTTGAACCCGGCAGCCACATAAGCGGCCATCTGGTTGTCCCACTTGCGAATCGCCTGGGGCTCGACGGCCATGGATTTCACCGTGTCGATGCCGTTCACCGTCTCCACCAGGAACGCCTGGTTCTCCGCGCCGCGGGTGAAACTGTCCTGCAAGCGGGCGCGCAGCAGCGGGGTGACAAACAGCGAGACCAGCACGTACAGCGGCAGCGACAACAGCACCACCAGGGTCAGCCAGCCGCTGTAGTAGAACATCACCAGGATGAACACCAGCGAGAACAGCACGTCCAGCAACAAGGTAATGGCGTTGCCGGTCAGGAAGCTGCGGATGTTTTCCAGCTCACGCACCCTGGCCACCGAATCGCCGACCCGGCGCGCCTGGAAATACGCCAGCGGCAGGTTGATCAGATGACGGAACAGGCGCGAGCCCAGTTCCACGTCGATCCGGCTGGCGGTATGGGCGAACACGTAGCTGCGCAAACCGCTCAAGGCCGATTCGAACAGCATGATGCCCAGCAACCCCGCGGCGATGACATCCAGGGTGGTCAGCCCGTGGTGCACCAGCACCTTGTCCATCACCACCTGGAAAAACAACGGCGTCACCAGGGCAAACAGCTGCAGGGCAAAGGACACCAGCAGCACTTCGCCGAGCAACTTGCGGTATTTGACGATGGCGGGAATGAACCAGGTGAAGTCGAACCGCGAGGTTTCCCCCGGCAACCCGGCCTCGGAGCGCAGCAGCACCAGCTCGCCGGTCCAGCGCGCGGCCAGGGCCTCGAAGGAAATGACCTCCGGCCGGTCCGAACGCGGGTCCTGGATCAGCGCCTGGCCTTGGTCGAGCTTGGCAATGATGAAGAATGTGCCGTCGCCATCGGCCGCGATCGCCGGCAATGGCGTGCGCTCCAGGCGGGAGATGGAAGTGCTGACCGACTTGGCCTTGAGCCCCAGCTTGCGGGCGGCGAGCAGCAGTTCGCGCTGGGTGAACGGCTGGTTCTCTGGAGCGAATTCGTGGGCCAATTGCTCGGCGGATGCCGCCACCGAATGAAACCGGGCCAGCATCACCAGACAGACCAGGCCAGTGTCTGGCGTGGGCGACTCGGCGCCCCTTCCTTGTTCGCTCATAAGCTTCCATGCATGCCGCGTTGCGGCCGTAAAGTCCTAATATTTCAAGATGTTACATCAAGAATGAAATAATTAGTATCAATACGACATCATCGATTGAGATTTATTTCACTCGACTGTATGAATCCCCCGTCAGAGCGCTTTGCGCTCCTGCGGTGGCAGGAAATCCCGGTCGGCGTCGTAGTCTTTCGTCAGGTACATCGCCAGGTCGCTCAGGTCTTTCGGGCTCAGGGTTCCCGCCGCCTGCTTGAGCTTGAGGGTGTCGATGATGTAGTCGTAGCGCGCGTTGTTGTACTCACGCACCGCGCTGTACAGCTGGCGCTGGGCATTGAGCACATCCGCGGTGTTGCGCGAGCCCAGGTCGCGCCCGACCTGGTTGGCCTTGACCGAAGCCTGGCCGGAACGAATCGTCTGCCGGCGGGCAATGACCTGCTCGATATCGGAATTCACCGCGCGGTAGAAATTACGCGTGTTCTGCACCACTTCGCGACGGCGGTCCTCGCGCTCGTCTTCACTCTGGGCCAGCCGCTCGGTCGCTTCGCGCACCTGGGAACGGGTCATGCCGCCGGAGTACAGCGGAATATTCAACTCCAGGCCGATGCTGCTTTGCGTGACATTGCCTCGATAGCCATCCCGCCCGAAGTCGGTGGGGTTGCTGTAGCCGAAGCTGTCGTTTTCACCTTTGCGCCAGGACGCCACGGCATCGACGGTCGGCGCATAACCGGCCTTGCGCTGGCGGTTGGTCTGTTCGGCGGCAATCACCGCGTAGCTGCTGGCCTGCAACGCCAGGTTCTGGCGCACCGCGCGGCTGACCCATTCGTTGGCATCGTTGGGCACCGGCAGTTCCACCGGCAGTTGATGCTGAATACCCTCGATCGTCGAATAGTCCTGGCGGGTCAAGCGGGACAAGGCCTCGAAGGCATCGTCGACCTTGCGCTCGGCGAGTTTGCGATTGGCGCCGGCGTTGTCATGGGCGGCCTGGGCGTCGAGCACATCGGTGATGCTCGAGGCGCCATTCTCCAGGCGGGCCTGGGCCTGTTGCTGCTGACGCTTGAGCGCCGCTTCCTCAGCCTTGGAGGCGGCGAGCAGGTCCAGGGCGCGCAAGGTTTCGAAATAGGCCTGGGCCGTGGTCAGCACCAGCCCCTGCTCCTTCGCGCCCAATTCAAGTTCGGCCTGGGCGGTGCTGGCATGGGCGGCTTCCAGTTGAAACCAGCGATCGGCACGAAACAGCGGCTGGTTGAGATTGGCCTGGAACACCGTGGTGCTGCGGGTGCGGGTCAGGCCCGGCTCGTCCCGTTCCAGACGCACCGATTCCACGGTGCTGCCGGCATTGAGCGTGGGCAGTAACCCGGCCCGGGCCTGGGGGATGCTTTCGCGCTGGGCCTGGTACTCGTGGCGCGCCGCGGACAGCTGGGCGTCATGCTCGACGGCCTGGCGGTAAACCTGCAGCAGCTCGGCGCGCTGGGCACCTGGATCGGCGAAAGCCGGGATCGTCACCAGTGCCAGGATGAGCAATGGCGAGAAAAAACGGGGGGAGTGGGTCATAACAATCCATGTCGCATTCGGGTAAAACGGTTCAGCCAGGCTGATCAGGGCGCGCATCCTACGCCGTGGCCAAGGCTGTCACAAGCGACAATTATGGCTACTGGCCATCATTTTTCTCAGGCACCAGATCAGATAATGCCGAATCATCCCCTGGCTTCGGCCTACAAAAAACCAGAATCGTCTTATTTATCGACCACCTCAAACCCCGCATGCTTCGCCCCCGCAAATCTGCCCAGCACCTGAGCGCAACCTTGTTGTCCAGTCCCTGACCGGGACACGTTGCCGGCTCATACCTGCCCTGACCGCTGTCGCGTGCTCAACGCGCCACGCCACTCACTCACAGGACCCAAGCTGCCATGACTTTTATCCTCAACGGCCGCCACCTTTTACTGGATCAGCTGCCGCCAGACACACCTCTGCTGTATGCCCTGCGCAACGACTTGGGCCTCAATGGCCCCAAGTACGGCTGCGGCCTGGGGCAATGCGGCGCCTGCACGGTGCTGGTGGACGGTGTCGCCGCCCGCTCCTGCACCCTGCCGCTGTCCAGCGTGCAGGACAAACAGGTCACCACCCTGGAGGGCCTGGCGCAGGAAGAGCGCCTGCACCCGGTGCAACAGGCGTTCATCGATGAGCAGGCCGCGCAATGCGGCTATTGCAGCAACGGCATGATCATGACCCTGGTGGCGCTGTTCGAGCGCGAGCCCGAGGCCGACGAGCAACGGATCAAGAACGAGCTGGCCTACAACCTCTGCCGCTGCGGCGCGCACTTCGAGATCCTGCAAGCCGCGGCCAGGGCCCGTCAGCTGCTGGCAGAGCGGGGTCGAGCATGAACGACCTGCCGTTGACCCGTCGCCGCCTGCTCCAGGCCGGCGGCCTGATCATGATCAGCACCCTGCTGCCCAAACCGCTGCTGGCCATGGCCGAAACCCGTACTACGACCCCGTTGCCAACGGACCCGACGCCGGACCATGTCGACAGCTTTATCGCCCTGGGCGCCGACGGCCGCGTGACCGCGTTCTGCGGTCATGTCGACCTCGGCACCGGGGTGCGCACGGCGCTGGCGCAGATCGTCGCCGACGAGCTGGATGTCGACTTCGAGCAGGTGCGGATGATTCTCGGCGACACCGCCAGCACCCCGGACCAGGGCCCGACCATCGCCAGCGCGACCCTGCAGGTCAGCGCCCTGCCCCTGCGCCAGGCCGCCGCCCAGCTGCGCCAGTGGCTGCTGGAAGGCGCGGCGGAAATCCTCGACCAGCCGATTGCCGGGTTGCGGGTTGAACGAGGGCAGATCTACGCCAGTGCGCACCCCAAACGGCGCCTGAGCTACGCCGAACTGGCCCGCGGACAGGACCTGCACCTGCCCCTGGACCCACATGTAAAACTCAAGGCCGTCGGTGCCGGTCGTTATGTCGGCCAGTCCACCCCGCGCGTGGACATCCCGGCCAAGGTCAGCGGCCAGTTGACCTATGTCCACGACCTGCGCCTGGACGGCATGCTCCACGGTCGCGTGGTACGCCCGCCCTACCCCGGCGCCGATGCCAGCGCGCCCTTGGGCCATGCGCTGATCGCGGTGGATGTGGCGTCCATCGCGCATTTGCCGGGCATCGTCAAACTCGTGGTGATCGGTGACTTTGTCGGCATCGTCGCCGAGCGCGAGGAGCAGGCCATCGACGCCATGCGCCAGCTCAAGGTCCAGTGGAAAACCTGGGATGCGCTGCCCGACCTGCGGCAAGATGCGCTGCACAAGACCCTCCTGGCCCACCCCAAGCAGGACCGCGTGCTGCGCGACGATCCCGACATCGACAGCAGCCTGGGCACGCTCAACAGCCCGCTCAATGTCGACTATGTCTGGCCTTACCACCAGCATGCCTCCATCGGCCCGTCCTGCGCGGTGGCGATGATCGACGCCGAACGCGCCGAGGTCTGGACCGGCAGCCAGAATCCTCATGACCTGCGCAAGGACATCGCCCTGCTGCTGGGGCGCACACCGCAACAGGTGCAGATCAATCGCATGGAAGCCTCGGGCTGTTACGGACGCAACTGCGCCGACGATGTGGCCGCCGACGCCGCCCTGCTCTCCCAGGCAGTCGGGCGGCCGGTACGGGTGCAACTGATGCGCGAGCAGGAGGCCGGTTGGGAACCCAAGGGCACCGCGCAGCTGATGCAAGTCCGCGGTGGCCTGGACGGCAAACGCGAAGTGGCCGCCTACGAATTGAAAACCTGCTACCCCTCGAACAACGCCCGGACCCTGGCGCTGCTGCTCACCGGCACCGTCGCCAACCGCCCCGACATCCAGCAGATGGGCGACCGCACGGCGATCCCGCAATACCGCTTCCCGCAAATGCGCATCGTCTGCCAGGACGCCGCGCCGATCGTCCGCGCCTCGTGGATGCGCGGGGTTTCCGCGCTGCCCAATGTCTTCGCCCATGAATCCTGGATCGACGAACTGGCCTACATCGCCCAGCAGGACCCGATCGCCTTCCGCCTGCGCTACCTGGACGACCCGCGCGCCCTGGCGCTGATCGAGGCACTGAAAAAACAGGCCGACTGGCAGGACGGTAGCGCCCACCGCCACCCGGCGCCGCCGTCGCAGGAATGGGTCAAGGGTCGGGGGTTTGCCTATGCCCGGTATTTCCACAGCAAGTTCCCCGGCTTCGGTGCCGCCTGGGCCGCGTGGGTCTGCGACCTGAGCGTCAACCGGCGCACCGGGCAGATCCGCCTGGACAAGATCTTCGTCAGCCACGACTGCGGGCGCATGGTCAACCCGGCCGGCGTCCGTCACCAGGTGCACGGCAATATCGTCCAGTCGTGCAGCCGGGTGCTCAAGGAATACGTCGGCTTCGACCCTTGCGGCAGCACCTCCCTGGAATGGGGCGGCTATCCGATCCTGCGCTTCGACGAGTTGCCCGAAGTGGATGTGCAACTGCTCGACCGCCCGGAAGAACCGTCCATGGGCGCCGGCGAGTCGGCCTCGGTACCCAGCGCCGCGGCCATTGCCAACGCGATTTTCGACGCGGTCGGCGTGCGCCTGCGGCAAGTGCCCTTTACCCCGGAAAGGCTGTTGCAAGCCTTGCAGCAAGCCCCCGACGCTGACCACCCTGGCCAGGAGGCCCACCCATGAGCAAACTCAAGACCCTCGTCGGCTGGAGCCTGGCCGCCTTGAGCCTGGCCGTCACCGCGGGCGTGTTCATCAGTTGGCAGCCGGCGATCGCGCCGCTGGACAATCACGACACCCAGTACTTCAGCCATGCGCAAGTCGCCAAGGGCGAGCAACTCGCGGCCCTGGGCGATTGCGCGGTCTGCCATACCGCGCCGGGCGGGGCGCGCAATGCCGGCGGCCTGGCCATGCGCATCCCGTTCGGCACCCTGTACAGCACTAACATCACCCCCGATCCGGAGACCGGGATCGGCAGCTGGTCCTATCCGGCCTTCGAGCGCGCCATGCGCCACGGCATCGACCGCAGCGGGCGTTACCTGTACCCGGCGTTTCCCTACACCGCCTTCACCAAGACCCGCGACGAGGACCTCAAGGCGCTCTACGCCTACCTGATGAGCCAGCCGCCGGTCCGCCACCAGCCACCGCAGACCGACCTGCATTTCCCCTTCAATATCCGCCCGGGCATCCTCGCCTGGAACTGGCTCTACCTCAGGCCCGGCGCCATGGCCGACGAGCCCGGGCGCAGCGCCCTGTGGAACCGTGGCGCCTACCTGAGCGAGGGCCTGGGACATTGCAGCGCCTGCCACTCGCCCCGCGATCCGCTGTTTGGCGAACGCGGCGGCCGGCACCACCTGAGCGGCGGTGTTGCCGAAGACTGGAGCGCCCATGCCCTGGCCGGCGGCAAGGCGCCGCTGGCCTGGACCGAGCAGGACCTGCTGGACTTCCTGCGCCACGGCTACAGCCCGCGCCACGGCGTCGCCGCCGGCCCGATGGCGCCGGTGATCCACGAAGGCCTGGCGCAACTGCCGGAGGCCGACCTGCAAGCCATCGCCCATTACCTGTCCAGCCTGCAGCCGGCCAGCGCCACGCAAGGCAGCGCCGACACCCTGAACCACCAGGCCGAGCAACGCACCGAGCCCCTCGGCTCCCCCGGCGCCCGCCTGTTCTCGGGGGCCTGCATGGCCTGCCACGCCCAGGAAAAAGGCCCGACCCTGACCGGCGTACGCCCCTCCCTGGCCCTCAACAGCAACCTCTACGCCGACAACCCCGACAACGCCATCCGCGTGATCCTCGAAGGCATCGCCCAACCGGCCAACCCGGAACTGGGCTACATGCCCGCGTTCCGCCACAGCCTCGACGACCAGCAGATCGCCGACCTGCTGACCTTCCTGCGCCAGGACCTGGCAAGCCAGGCGCCCTGGAAAGACGTGAAACAACGCGTCAGCCAGATACGCGCCAGCCTGCCTCCCGGCTGACCTACTCCCGGCCATGAAAAAGCCCCGCATAAGCGGGGCTTTTTATCGGTTCTGTCTGGTGCTCAACAAGGTGGGGCATCACGCTTTGAAGCCCGGCAAACCGTTCGCGGCCCGCCACGCTTTCACCTCACTCAATACCGCCTCAGGACTGTCTTCAATACCGTTTTGATCCGGGTAGTAAATGAGTCCATAACCCGCCGGATGCCCGGTGACTTTCTCAAAATGATCGGCCAGCGTACTCAGATACTTTTCGAGTTGGGGCCCTTCAAGGTCGTTGGTTTCACTGAAGAACTCATTGATCAGCTGTAGGAACTCACACTCTGTGTAGTGCTCGATCCGAGCCTTATCTAAAGACATGGCAGCTAACCTTGAGCAAGATTTTTGGAGGTCTCACTTTTGATGAATGTGATATCAGACACTCGCCCTCTCTTTTGATCATCACTGCTTGAATCCCGGTAACCCATTCGCCGCACGCCACACCTTCACAACTCGCGTGATGTCTTCGGCGGTTCCCTTTGAACCGTCCTCCGGGTAGTAAATCAAATCGGTGCCGCCTGGGTGACCGGTAATCTCGCAGAATTCCTCTAGAAGATCGTCAAGCACATCGTCGGTTGCGGTCTTGTTAGCAGCGAGCAGTTCTTTCAGATAGCTGACAAATTCGTCTTCGGTAAAGTCAGTGATGCTGTTCTTCATTGATAAACGTCATCCTTTTCGGTGAATGTCGATGTGATGTTTCGGGGTAACGACACTCAGGTTGTCGACATCATAGAGGCTTCCACCCTTGGCAATATGATCAAGGTGGTGCAGCTCAAATGATCCGCGCTTTCCTGCCCTGTCCCTGTAGCGTGCCTTTGGTGCACTGCCCGCTCGCATCCGGTCGATATTGTTGTCTGTGAACTGCCCTGCAAACTCAGGACAATTGGCGATAGCTTTCCACAGGGCTCGCCTGAAGCTATTGAAGCTGCCGAAACTTTTCCCGCGCAGTTGCGTGGCAATCACTGCAGGTACAGGTGATCCCAGCCCAATACCAGCACCGGCAAGCCAGATGCCCATGGCATCTTTACCCTCGCCAGTAACAACGCCCGGATTGAACCGGACATTCATTACAATATAGAGCGGCTGTACTCCCGAACCAGGCGGGAACACCAGAATGAAGTCCTGGTACTGCGGCGGATAGAGCGGATTGACGATGATGGTATCCGCCTGTTCGGTGGGCGGATAAATCCAGATGGGGGGCGCTTGCGGTGCGGCCTCTAACGGCGGGATACCCGAGGTGCTGGAGGGGTCGACCGCTGGCGTCCAGATCAGGGTGACGCCATCGCCGAAGTCGGCCACCTGCAGCTGATCCCGGGCCTGAAACCGGACCACGGGGATCATTTCCCAATCGCGGCGCTTCTCGGTGTTGTAGCCATAACCCTTGAGCGTGCCATCGGCTTGCTCTTCGATATGCAGTCGAACCCGGGTCCGGCCTTCTTTGAGCGACTTGAGCTGTTCCTCCGTATACAAAGCGCTATCGCCCAGGCTCGACGGCACGAGCATGGCGATAACACCGAGCAGGCCTCCCGCAACCACACCAGAAGTGAAGGCACCGCTGGCGGCCGTGCCGCAAAGACCACCGCACGACGCACCAACAGGCACCAGTGCATTGGCGCCGAGCATGAGCCCACCTAACGCGGGAGGCACACTTCCACTGATCCTTCCGAGCCTGAGGTTTCCCGCCGCATCGGTTTCACGCCCACCCAACAACGCAAACTCGCCGTACTCCTTGACGGCCTCAGTGGGGATGAAAGAGCTGGCGTAGTTGATAACCCCGTCAGCCAGCTTGCAGGGTTTGGTAAAGGTGCATCCAGCGTTAGCCAGTTTGGTTTCTGCTTTCGCTGGAAGATCCTTGTACTCAGCCCAACGCTGGGCCCCCAGATCGACCGGTTCGATACCCTTGTTGCGATAGCCCTTCGGGTTATTGGCGACGTAGCCACTCATCCATGTTGCTCCCCATTCCCCCAGAAAACCTCGCCCTGGCTATGCCGGGTGCGAGGCCTCCTAACTTGGCGAATCGGGTGGTTCCTGGAAACTTGGAGAACTCTGAGATTGACGCTGACCGGTCTGAATGACCTGTAGTCCAGATTCCGGTCAGGGCCTGCGGACCAGCAGCAGTAATGGCGCTCGCTGCCTATCGGCAAGCAGGCGCCCCTCCCCCGTTACTTATGAAACGTCTGCCCCAACGCCTCAAGCCGGATCGCGATCGGTGGCAGGCGCTGGCTGCTCAGGGCCAGGTTGCCCATGTCGTCGGCGGTGTTCTGGGCGATGGCCTGGACTGAGTGTAGGCGGCCGACGATGTCGAGGCTGGCGCTGGATTGTTCGCGGGTGGTGCTGACGATGCGGCCGTTGAGTTGGTCGATATGGGAGATGTCGGCGCCGACGGCCTGGAACATCGCGGAGGCCTGGCGGCTGTCTTCGACGCAGCGCTGGGCGCCTTCGTGGCTGTCGTGCATGGCTTCGGCGGCCTGGCGGCTGCCCTGTTGCAGGGCTTCGATGATGGTCTTGATTTCCTGGGTGGACAGCGCGGTGCGCTGGGCCAGGTTGCGCACCTCATCGGCGACCACGGCGAAACCGCGGCCCTGCTCGCCGGCGCGGGCGGCCTCGATGGCGGCGTTGAGGGCCAGCAGGTTGGTCTGGGCGGCGATGCTGCCGATCACCTCCAGCACGTTGCCGATCTGCTGCGCCTGCCCCGCCAGGCGTTGCACGGTTTCGTTGGTGCCGTTGATGCGTGACGCCAACTGGGTGATTTCCGCCTGGGCGCGATCGACGCTTTGCTGGCCGCGGCTGATTTGCGCGCTGGCCTGGCCGGCGCGCTCGACCGCCTGCTCGACGTGCACGGCGATGTCGCCCATGGCATCGCCCATACGCTGCATGGAGCCGGTCATCTGGGTGATTTCCGTCAACTGGTGCTGGGCGCCCTGCTCCAGGGTCTGGCTGGTTTTCGCCAGGTCCTGGCCCAGTTCGCGCAGGCCATGGGTGTCACGCACCACGCCATCCACCAGCGCGGTGATCTGCTGCATGAAGTGGTCGAAACGCTGGGCCAGCGACACATGCACCTTGCCGCTTTCGCCCTGATGAACCTCGACGGTCAGCTGGGACGTGGCGGCGAGCATCTTGTCCAGCATGTCCTGGCTCTCCACTGCGTCGGCATGGCTGTGCAGCGCCAGGTACAGCAGAATCACCGTCTCCACCACCACATAGAAGGCGTGCACCGCCACCATGCCGAAACCGCCGTGATGGGCCATGACGTAGACAGGGAAGCCCTGGTGCTGCAGCACATGAAACACCACGTGATGCAGGGCGATGGTCACCGCCGCCAGCAGAATCGGCAGCCAGTCGCGATAGAAGGTCAGCACCGCCAGCAGCACGAAAATGCCGAAGTGCGCTTCGATCAGGCCCTTGGCCTGGTTGATATGCAGCGCCGCCATGAGCATGAAACCGATGGCGATGCAGCAGCGCATCAGGCGCGTGCCGCTGATGGCGCGGTACAGCAGGCTCAGCACCAGGGTGGTGCCACCGCCCACCAGCAGCGCCTGGGTGAAGGTGTCGTGCCAGAACGCCAGGCCCAGCGCATAGGCGAACATCAGCCAGATCAGGCCCATCATGATGCGGTCGGCTTTGCGGTAATGCTCGAGAAAACGCGGGGGGAAAGCCATGCACTCTTACTCCATGTACGTGACGGGAAGAAAAACGGCAGAGGGCAAAACGAGGTGACCGCCTTCGGCGGGCGGTTCAGTCAGCAACGATAGTGGCAAATAGCCAAGTTCGCCTTTTCAACTATCGACATGACCAGGGCTTTCTTGACGCCGGGCCATGGGGAATCGGGCCGCGGGTGGGCAAAGTCGGGAGATTGGCGGGAATGCCATGAAGGGCGGAATGGGTGGGGGGAAGAGCGACCGCGGCGAGACGGATCCCGCCGACGCGCCACCCGATAGGGCGACGCGCAGCGGTCCGGATATTGTCAGAAGGTCACGCTGGCGCTCAGGCGTGCGGTGCGTGGTTCACCGACGTTGACCTGCAGCTGGCTGCCGGTGGACGACGGGTAGTACTGCTTGTCGAACAGGTTGTCGACATTGAACTGCAGGCTGGTTTTATAACCGAACAGCGGCGATTCCCAGCGCACGAAGGCATCGGCCACGGTGTAGCTGCTGAGCCAGAAATCGTTGGCGTTGTTGGCTGCGCGCTCGCCGACATAACGGGCACCGCCGCCCGCGTGCCAGGCGCCGAATTCCGCGGGCACGTTGAGGTGGTGGCTCAGGTACAGGCTGGCGGTGTGCTTGGGGGCGTTGGCCAGGCGGTGACCTTCGTTGCTCGGGTCGTCGAGGATTTCCGTGTGGTTGTAGGCGTAGGTGCCGATCAGGTCCCAACGATCGGCGATGCGCCCGGTGACGTCCAGTTCCACGCCCTGGGAACCGACCTTGCCGGCGGCTTCCGAGAGGCTCACGCCATTGACCGTGGTGGTGGTCACCACGTTCTTCTTCTCGATGTCGTACAGCGCCAGGTTGATGTTCAGGCCCGGCAGCGGATCGTACTTGGCCCCCACCTCGTAGCTGCGGCCCTCTTCCGGATCGAAGGTCTTGCCGGCATCGTCGACATCGGTGTTGGGCTTGAACGAACGGCTGTAGTTGCCGTACAGCGACAGGCTGTCGGTGGCCTTGAACACCAGGCCGAGGAACGGCACGAAGGTGTCGCCGTTGCTGTCGCGGTTGACCTTGTAGCTGCGGCCCAGGCCCTGGTCGCTGTACTGGTCGTAATGCTGCTGGCGACCGCCGAACACCAGGATCCATTGGTCGTCCAGGTGCCAATTGTCCTTGAAGTACACCGAGCTCGAGGTCAGCTGGTTGCGCAGGTTGCTCTGGGTGGCGCTGACCAGGCTCGGCTCGGCCAGCTTGCCGTAGACCGGCGAGGTGATGTTGAAACCACCCTGGGCGGTGTTGCGGTAGGTCTTGCCGCGGTATTGGTCGGAGTGCTCGCTGTCGACGCCCACCAGCAGGTCATGGCGCTGGCCGAACAGCTCCTGCTGGCCGATGAAGTCCCAGCTGGCGTAGCGGGTTTCGTCGTCGTAGTGGGCACCGTTGGCGGCCCGGCGCAGGGTGTTGCCGGTCAGGCTGTTGGGCTGGGCGATCGACAGGCTGTAGCGGTCGTTGTTCCAGCCGTAGGTGACACGGGTTTTCCAGTCATCGCTCAGCTGGTACTCGAAGCGCGCGCTGGCCACTTCGCGGATGCCGACGCTTTTCGCCCAGCGTTCGTCCAGGCGCTTGTCGTAGTCGATGTCCGCCGGATGCCCGTTGGTGAACACCGTGCCGCGGTCGAAGGGGCTGGAGTAGTCGTTGTATTCGTAGTTCAGGGTCAGGCTGGCGCGCTCGCCGGTCCAGGTCAGCGACGGCGCCACCAGGGTGTGCTCGTTGACCCCGTAGTTGCGCCAGTAGTCCTCATGGCCGCGCTCGGCGATCAGGCGGTAGGCCAGGCCGGTATCGCCCAGCGGCCCGGTGGTGTCCAGGGCCATGGTGCCGCCGCCTTCGCTGTAGGCCGAGCCGCTGAGCGTGGTGCTCTGGGAATATTGCGGCTGCTTGCTGATGATGTTGATCAGCCCGCCCGGCTCCAGCGCGCCGTAGAGCATCGACGCCGGGCCCTTGAGCACTTCGACCCGCTCGGTGGTGGCGCTGAAGTTCTGCCCCAGGTTGGAACGCACGCCATCGCGCAGGATCGAGCCGTCGTCGTTGGTGCCGAAACCGCGCTTGACCAGCGAGTCCCGGGAACCGCCCAGGGTGTTGCCCTGGCTGACGCCGCTGACGAACTTCATGGCGTCGTTCAGCGAGCGCACCTGATAGTCGGCCAGGGTTTGCTGGGTCACCACGTTGATCGACTGCGCTTCCTCCTTGATCGGCACATTGCTTTTGCTCGCCGTGCTGGCTTGCGAGGTGGTGTAGCCGGTGTCCTGGCTGAGGCGATCGGCCTGGATATCGGTGGTCGGCAGTTCGACCGCCTCCTGTGCCCACAGCGGGCTGGCGACCAGGCAGCAGGACAGTGTCGGCAACAGGCGTTTGATCAGGGTGTTACGGCGGGCACGCGGACAGGATGACTTCAAGGTGTGCACTCAAGGGAGGGAAAGACATGAATAGCAATGATTATCATTGTAATCAGCGCCCGATTCTCAGTAAATCCCCTTCCCCACGGGAGTGGGCGCTTTTTTAATCCTCCTCCCGGGCAACACCGGGACTGATGGCCAGTCAGCCTGTCACTGCGCCACAGCCTGGGTCAGGTGATCGATCAGGGCCCGCGCCGCCGTCGACAGCTGGCGGTGCGGCGGGTAGATCACCGAAAAGGGTCGCGAACGGCCGCCCGCCTCCGGCAGCAGCGCCACCAGGCGGCCGCTGGCGATCCGTTCGCGGACGATGAACTCGTAGGTCTGGCAGATGCCCATGCCGTGCTCGGCCAGGGACACGATGCCCAGCACATCGTCGGCCACCTGGATATTCGCCTGGGGTGTCCACTCCAGGTCCCGTCCCTGCTCGCGCAGCAGCCAGGCACCGACCCGGCCGCTGCTGGGCATGATGAACGGCAGGCAGGCATGGGCCGCCAGATCTTCCAGCTGCCGCGGCGTGCCGGCGCGTTGCAGGTAGTCGGGGGACGCCACCAGGCACAGCGGCGCGTCCTCCAGCTTGCGCCCGATCAGGCCGCTGTCGGGCAACTGGCCGAGGCGGATCGCCAGGTCGTAACCCTCGGCCACCAGGTCGACATTGCGGTTACTGATGCTCAGCTCGATGCGCACCTGCGGGTATTGCCGGGCAAAGCCGCCGAGCAGCGCCGGCAGCCGGTAATGGCCGTAGGTGGTTGGCACGCTCAGGCGCACCCGGCCGTTCAGCTCGCCGTCCTGGCCCTGGATGCTGCGCTCCGCGCCGTCGATCAACTCGAACGCCGCGCGCGACTGTTCCAGGTACAACAGGCCGGCCTCGGTCAGGCTCAGGCGCCTTGTGGTGCGCCGCAACAGCTGCACGCCCAGGCGCGCCTCCAGTCGGGAAATCGCCCGGCTGACCACCGACGGGGTGGTGCCCAGCGCCACCGCGCCAGCGCTCAACGAGCCCTTCTCCACCACGCTGACGAACACCTCGACGTCAGCCAGATAATCGAATCGGCGACTCACCTTAACCTCCAGGGAACAAGTGATTTCCAGTGGCGCGAGTTTATCGCCCACAGAGGCATGAATACAGTGAATCACCCGTCGGCCACCGCCGGCTCCCTGACCTCACATACTGGAAACCCACATGCGCCCACTCAGCACCCTCGCTCTTGCCATGAGCATTACCGCCGCCACCTTCAACGCCCAGGCCGGAAACGTCCTGGTGGTGCTCTCGGACTCCGACCACCTCGACCTCAAGGACGGCAAGGTGTTTTCCACCGGCTTCTACCTCAACGAACTGATGCAACCGGTGAAGCAGCTGCTCGACGCCGGCCACTCGGTAACCTTCGCCACCCCACAGGGCAAGGCGCCGACCCTGGACCGCTCCTCCACCGACAAGATGTACTTCAACAATGATGTCGCCGCGCTGCAGGCGCACCAGGCGCTGCTCGAGCAGTTGAAAATCACCTCCCCCGGCGAATCGCCGGTGATCAGCCTGGCCCGGGTCGAGCAGATCGGCTACGAGCATTTCGATGCGCTGTACGTGCCCGGCGGCCACGCACCGATGCAGGACCTGCTGCACAGCCCCGAGCTGGGCCGGCTGCTGAGCAACTTCCATCAGAACAACAAGACCACCGCCCTGGTCTGCCACGGCCCGATCGCCCTGTTGTCGACCCTGCCCCAGGCGCAGGACTTCACCCGACAGCTGGCCAGCGGCGGCAAGGCCAGCGCCCCGGGCTGGATCTACGCCGGCTACCAGTTCACGGTGATCAGCAACCAGGAAGAGGAATTGGCCAAGGGCCTGCTGGGCGGCGGCGCCATGCGTTTCTATCCGCAAACCGCCCTGGAACAGGCCGGCGGCCTGTACCGCAGCAACCGCTCGCCGTGGAGCGAAAACGTGGTGATCGACCGCGAGCTGGTAACCGGGCAGAACCCGGGCTCGGCCCAGGGCGTGGCCAAGGTGTTGCTCGAACGCTTGCAGGAGCGCGCCGGCAAAGGCGCATAAAAGGCGCATAAAGAGCGGCGGATCCGACGAGCTGGCATGACGCCGGCCGTCTGCCGCGGCACTTGTTGTCTACGCTCAAATGGCTAGCCCGAAAGGAATCCCGTACTCGCCAGGAGGTGCCCATGAGCAAGACGCCAGATGCCGTTGCCAGTGCCCGCAGAAGCAACATGGCCAAAGCCCTGGAGCGCTGGAACCAGCAAGCCGGCACCCGCACCGCATCGCTGTCGCGCATCCGCGAACTGGGCCCGGGCGCTGGCGACTCACCGCAGCAACTGGCCAAGTGGGTCGCCCGCGAGAACGCCCGTGCCCTGTTGACCCGGGCCGGGCTGGAACGCCGGATCGGCACCTGGGACCCGACCTTCTACGCCCCCAGCGAGGCCGCCCGCCAGGCGGCAAGGCCGGTGGCGCGGCTGGTCAATGCGCCACGCCCGGGCACGGTGGTCGAGGGCTTCGCCACCGGCTTCCTGGTCTCGCCCAGCCTGTTGCTGACCAACCAGCATGTGTTCCCCCGGTATGTGGATGCCGTGGACTGCGCCGCCAACTTTCTCTACGAAAGGCAGGAGCGCGGCATCAACGAAGGCACCTACTTCAACCTGCAGCCGGACCAGTTCTACTTCGCCGACGAGGCGCTGGACTTCTGCCTGGTGGCCATTTCCACACAGGGCACGCGCGGCGAGGCACTGTCGGACTACGGCTGCATCCGCCTGATCGAAGCCACCGGCAAGACCCTGCGTGGCCGGCCGATGAACATCATCCAGCACCCCGATGGCGGCCCGCGCCAGTACGCCACCACCCACAACCGGCTGCTGGACATTCTCGACCAGGGTTTCCTGCATTACGAAACCGACACCGCTGAAGGCGCCTCCGGCTCCCCGGTGTTCAGCGACAACTGGGAGCTGATCGCCCTGCATCACTGCGGCATCCCCCGGACCGACGCAGCCGGCAACATCCTCAAGACCGACCACAGCCTCTGGAACCCCGAAGGGGACGAGGAAAGCACCGTGGACTGGGTGGCCAACGAGGGCACCCGGGTCAGCAGCATCGTCGGGGCGCTCAAGGCCCTGCAACTGAGCGGCAGGCCGGCCGAGCTGCTGGCCCAGCTCATGGAGCAGACCGCCGATCCGCTGGCCGCGCTCAGCGTCAACGAAGCAGTGGCCGTTACGCCGCTCCGCCCAGGCCTGCCCGATAGGTCGCAGAACATCTTTCATATCTCCGGCCCCACCACCATCAACATCCTCAGCCATGCCGCGGACAGCCCGGCAAGCATTACCTCCAGCCTGAGCGTGGCGCCGGCCGAGCCGGCATCAACCGACTCCGCTCCGGCAGTCGCGGCCCTGGAAAAGACCCTGACCTTCGACCTCGACTACGAGGCCCGCCCCGGCTACGACCCGGACTTTCTCGGGGTGCCGGTCCCGCCGCCCTTCGTCGAGGGCGCCCAGCTGGCCCAGCTCTACCGCGTCGGCGACTACCGCGAACATGCCGCCTCGGCGCGCAATGTGCCGGCCATGAGGCTCTCCCACCTGGACGACGACGCTCCGCTGGAGCTGCCCTATCACCGCTATTCGCTGGTGATGAACAAGAAGTACCGCATGCCGATGTGGGCCGCCTCCAATGCCGACTACCGGCCCGAGGTCCGGGGCGATGCGCGGGGCCGCCGGGGCTTCGGCGGCGAAAGCTGGCGCCTCGACCGCCGGGTGCCGAGCCGATTCCAGCTGACCAACAGCGACATCTACGCGCCGGCCGGCAACTTCGATCGCGGCCATATCGTGCGCCGCGAAGACAGCTGCTGGGGCCAGCCGGGAATCGACACCGAGTACGCCAACGCCGACACCTACCACTGGACCAACTGCACGCCGCAACACGAGCTGTTCAACCAGGAAACACCCGACGGCGCCGAATACCGCAATCGCAAAGGCATATGGGGTTACTTCGAGGGCGAGCTGGCCGAACAGATCGAGGCCGGGGGTGGCCAGGCCGTCATCTTTGCCGGCCCGGTGCTGGGGGACTCCTGTGTCGAGCAGGACTTCGGCAAGGGCCCGGTGCACTACCCGACCCGCTTCTGGAAAATCGTCATCGTACCCAAGGACGAATCGCGAACCCCGGAACTGTTGGCCTATGGCTTCCTGTTCGATCAGAGCGAGGTGATCAAGGAGTTCGGTCTCGACGTCCAGGAAGCCGCGCTGGACCTGGCCAAGGCCTTCCAGAAGCAGAGGGCGACGCTGGCGGACATCTGCCAGATGGCGGGCATTTCCCTGGCCCCCTCGATCATGGCCGCCGACCAGCACAAGCCGGGCTGAGCGTGCGGCTCAAGGGCTGAGCGACCGAGCGGCCTCAGCCCTGCCCCAGGCGCTCGCGGACCAGCGCCTGGGCGTTGCGGGTCATCTGGTCCAGGTGACGGTCGCGCTGTTTTTCGGCATCGAGCATCGCCCGCTTGCCATGCTTTTGCAGCAGGTAGCTGTGGATCTGCCGCACCTCCAGCGAGCGATAGATCGGCGCCGTGTCCAGCAGGCCCATCAAACCGTCGGTGGCGTGATCGCGGGTGTTCATCAGCACCTGCGGACCGCGCACGCCCAGCACCTGGAAGCCCAGCGCCTCGAAACAGGGCACCTTGCCTGCCGCGCAGGTCAGTTCGGCATGGGGGTAGCGCTCGCACATCCGTGCCAGCAGCGAACGGGCGATCCCCTGCCGGCGATGGCTGGCACGCACCGCCATATAGGCCACGCCGCACGCCTCGGGATCGTCCTTGACCGGCAGGTACAGCACAAAACCCAGCACCTGTTCCGGATCATCATCGTCAGTGGCCACCAGCAGCTCCACGGCGATGCCCCGGGAGCCGTCCAGGGCCTGCAGGTACAGATGCACTTCGTAGCCGATGGCGTACTGGTAGATGTTGTACAGCAGGTTGCTGGGCGGGATCGCTACCGCGCTGATGTCGGTCAGGTAGTCGACCACCATCTGCAGGATCTGGCTGTTGACGGCCTCCGGGCACGGGGTCTGGAAGTGGCTGATGGTGGGCATTGCGCGCAAGGGCTCCAAAGGTTGAGGCACGCCTGGGACAGCAGGCGTCGGCGGCGGGCCGGGCATGATACTCCGCCCGCGTAGTTGACGCAGTCCCTGTAGGAGCGAGCTTGCTCGCGATGCAGCGTGCCAGCACGGACGCTATCGCGAGCAAGCTCGCTCCTACAGATGGCCTGGGTAAACCGGTTTAGCGGGCGCTGTCGCCTTGCGGCTTGTAGAACAGAAACTTCCGGGTCTCGGCGGTCTTGCGGTATTGCCTGGCCCAGGCGGGCCGCACGCGCCGGTCGTGGAAATACAGGGCGCCGTGAGTGCGGTCCGGGAGTTGCTGGTTGAGCGCCTTGCGCGCGATTTCCTTGGCCGCGATGTAGGGCTCATCTTCCTTCACCTGGTCCGCACGCCCGTCGCACCACCAGGAAAACTGGCAGGCACGCTGCTGCGAACCCTGCTTGACCACCGCGCACACCGTATCCGGAAACCCCTCGTGACCGACCCGGTTGAGCACCACGCTGGCCACGGCTTCCATGTCGGCGGCGGCCCCGCCCTTGGCTTCCCAGTAGATGGAGCGCGCCAGGCAGGTGATGGCATCGTCCAGCGGCGCGGCGCCGGCCGGGTCCACCGCCTGGGCCTCGGGAGGGGTAATGGTTTCGCTGCGGGGCGCCGGCTGCTGGTCCGCGGCTTTCTGCTCCAGGACCTGGGCCTTGTCCTCCACCACTTCGGGGTTCGCTCTTTCACCCGCGGCCATCGCCAGCCCCCCGCACAGGAGGATCAGGAGACCGCCGGCAATCGCTGTCGGGCGCATGCTCGCACCTTCGCCAAAAGCCCGATCCGGGCACGGGAAAGCCGCCGCCAGCCTGCCGGCTGGCGCGGCTGGAATTGAGTGTAGTTCGCCGCCGTCCGCCCGTAACCGGCGCCACGCCGGCAACAGCAAGAATGGATAACGGCGCCCGTTTTCGGCAAAAAGACCTTGCGCCGACCGGGGCGAAATCGCGCATCATGGGCGCAATTCGCTCAAGGGAGACCTCCATGCGCTGCCTATCCTCCGCTCTGCCACTGACCCTGCTGTCGTCCCTCCTGTTGTCGATGAGCATGGCCTTCGCCACCACCGCCGTGGCGAGCGACGAGACGCAACTGGTGACATCGATCAACAGCTACCGCAGCCAGGCCCAGCGCTGCGCCGGCCAGGTGTCCCAGGAGCTGCCGCCGCTGGCCGCCGACCCGCGCCTGGTGCTGCCCGCCAACAGCATCGGCAACCTGCAGCAGGCCCTGGCCAGCAGCGCCTACCCGATGGTCAATGTGCAGGCCATCAGCCTGTCCGGGCCGCGCGATGCCCAGGCGGCCATGAAGGCGGTGCGGGAAAGCTTCTGCCAGGTGGTGCTGGACCCGCAGTTCGTCGATATCGGCGTCAGCCGCACCGGCCAGGATTGGCGCATCGTCCTCGCCCGGCCGCTGCTCACCGCACGCCTCGGCGACTGGCAGGCGGAAGGCCAGAAACTCCTGGAAAGCCTCAACAGCGCCCGCGCGCAACCACGCCAGTGCGGCAACCAGATCTTCGCCGCCGCCACCCCGCTGGCCTGGAACGCCACCCTGGCCAGCGCGGCCCAGGACCATACCCGGGACATGGCCAACCACAACTTCTTCGATCACAAGGACCGCGACGGCCGTACCCCCGGCGACCGCGCCGAACTGGCGGGTTATGCCGGCCAGCAGATCGGCGAGAACATCGCCGCCGGCCAGGACAGCGTGCGCAAGGTGGTCGATGGCTGGCTGGCCAGCCCCGGCCATTGCGCCAACCTGATGAACCCGCAATACCGCGAGCTGGGTGCGTCCTATGCGGTCGATCCGAAAAGCGATGCCGGCATCTACTGGACCGCCATGTTCGGCACCCCTTGAAGGCCTGACCGACCTTGCCCAAGGGCGCCGTGATCGGCGCCCTGCCCCCTTATCGGCCAGCCCCGCGATGCCCCCGCCGGGGAACTAAACTGACTCATCTACCGACCAGGAATCGCTTGCTCCGGGCGTCCCCGGAACCCGCGCGCAGCCTCGCCTGCCGCCATGGGTTCGACGCCCAGGCCCGATGGCCTGCCTCACCTTCCTGACGGTAGGCACGCCCCCCGCCCACGCGGGAGGCGTCCGTGCATCAGCTCTTCAAAGCACAGGCCTGGCTTGCCAGACCCATTCCTTCGGCAGCGCCGGGACATGGCCTCCTCGCGTGCGTCGCGTATCTCCATCCGGCCACTGCCGGGCCGTCTGCGACAGTGACCCTCACAGCGGAGGACAAGGCCATGGACGAAGCCAAGCTCAACGATTTCATGGGCAAACTGGTGTCAGACATGGGCGGCGCAGCCATGCTCGCCAATATGATTCTCGGCGAAGAACTGGGCCTGTACCGGGCCATGGCCGACAGTCGTTTCGTCAGCCCCGAAGCGCTGGCCGCCAAGACCGGCTGCAACGCGCGGCTGCTGCGCGAATGGCTGAGCGCCCATGCCGCGTCCGGCTACATGGAGCACCTCGACGGCCAGTTCCGCCTGCCGGAAGAACAGGCCCAGGCGCTGGCCATCGAGGACTCGCCGGTGTACGTGGCCGGTGGCGCCGTGGTGGTCTCCGCGCTGTTTCACGACAAGGACAAACTGCTGGCGGCGATGCGCGGCGACGGCGCCCTGGCCTGGGGCGATCACCACCCCTGCATGTTCAGCGGCACCGAGCGTTTCTTCCGCCCCGGCTATCGGGCGCACCTGGTGGCCGAGTGGCTGCCGGCCCTGGACGGCGTGGTGGAAAAACTCCAGGCCGGGGCCAAGGTGGCGGACGTCGGCTGCGGGCATGGCGCCTCGACCGTGATCATGGCCCAGGCCTATCCCGCCTCGCAGTTTTTCGGCTTCGACTACCACCAGCCTTCCATCGCCACCGCGACGCAACGCGCCGAGGAAGCCGGGGTGACCGGCCGCGTGCAGTTCTCCCAGGCCAGCGCCAAGACCTACCCCGGCAACGACTACGACCTGATCTGCTTCTTCGACTGCCTGCATGACATGGGCGACCCGGTGGGCGCCGCGCAACATGCCTTCCAGGCGCTGAAAGACGACGGCAGCGTGCTGCTGGTCGAGCCGTTCGCCAACGACCGACTGGATCAGAACATCACCCCGGTCGGCCGGCTGTTCTATGCCGCCTCGACCTTTATCTGCACGCCCAACTCGCTGTCCCAGGAAGTTGGTCTGGGCCTCGGTGCCCAGGCCGGCGAAGCGCGCCTGCGCCAGGTCTTCAGCGAAGCCGGCTTCAGCCAGTTCCGCCGGGCCGCGGAGACGCCGTTCAACCTGATTCTCGAGGCACGTAAATAAAAACGCAGTCCTGTAGGAGCGACGCTTGCTCGCGATGAACTTGAGGGCGGCGCGCTTACCCGGTCGATACGCGTCATCGTTAACGACCATCGCGAGCAAGCTTCGCTCCTACAGATGTGTGTTGTTGATTCAGATGTTGCATGCCAATAAAAAACGGCACCCGGGCAGATCCCGGGTACCGTGCTTCTGTACAACGATGGATAGCGCCTTACGCCGCCGGCAGATCCACCAGCACCACCGCCTGTTGCCCTACGCACAACAGCCGGCCGCCGTGATGGGCCACATACTCCCGGGCTTCGTCCGGCGACGAGAACCAGCAGTTGAGATGGCCCGCCTGGCGGTAGACCAGTTCGAAGTGCTGCAACTGCTCGGGCGCCAGCTCGTCGAGGGCCTGGCGGTAGCTCTCCCAATGGGCAAAACCGGCCTCGCTGGCCAGGGTGCGCAGCAGGTGTTTGCGCTGCACCTTGTCGCGCTGTCGATACAGCTCAGGCAACGACAGGCCAGGCAAACTGTTGCTCGCCAGCAAGCGCCGCAGAATCGGCAAGGCGCTGGCCAGCGAACCGCTGGTGGCGGTGCGATGCAGGCGTTTGGCTTCGCGCAGTACCAGGCTGGCGGCCTGACTGGCGGGTGAACGGGGAACGGATTTGTTGATAGGCATACCAACTCCAAGAGAATCGGCCTGCTCGCTATTGGCCCGGAGGGGGTATGCAAGCGTGGTGCTTGCGGGAATTGAAGGTGCTTGCGCTTTCGCGAGGTGGGCGCCCAGGAAGCCCGGTCGCCATACTAACCAATCCATCCCGGGCTGCCCATCCCCGCTTCAGGTCTTCCAGCCCGGCTGTTTCTCCAGCAGGAAGTCGATAAAGGCGCGCAGGCGCAACGGCACATGCCGGCTGTGGGGATACAGCAGGCTGAAGGGCCGCGAACGGCCACCGTAAGGCTGCAGCACCTCCACCAGCGACCCTTCGGCCAGCTCGCGCTCGACCATGAAACGGTAAGTCTGGAACAGGCCGGCGCCATGCCTGGCCAGGGTCACGCCCCCCAGCAGGTCCTCGGAGCACACGTAGGCCCCCTCGGCGAGCACTTCACAGGGGCCGTCGGGGCCGTTGAACAGCCAGGCGATGCGCCGGCCGCTGCTGGGCAGCTCGAACTGGATGCACTCGTGCTGCGCCAGGTCGTCGAGCCGCTGCGGGGTACCGGCCCGCGCCAGGTAATCCGGGGCGGCAAACACCACCAGTTCGGCGTCCTCCAGCAACCGCGCAACCAACCCGGAATCCGGCTGCGCGCGCACCCGGATCGCCATGTCGTAGCCCCCTTCGACAAAGTCGATATTGCGGTTGCTCAGGTTGACCTCCACCCGCATCTGCGGGTAGCGCCGGCGAAACTCCGGCAGCAGCGGCAGGATGCGCAGATGGCCGTAGGTGGTCGGCAGGCTGATGCGCAAGGTGCCGGAAGGCGCCAGCTGCTGCCCGGTCAACTGGCGCTCGGCCTCGAGCATCTGGTTCAGCGCGCTGCGGCATTGCTGGTGATAGTCGCGCCCGCCGTCGGTCAGGCGGATGCTGCGGGTGGTGCGCACGAACAGGCGGACGCCGAGCCGCTCTTCCAGGCGCGACACCGAGCGACTGACCGCCGCCGGCGTGACCCCGGCCGCCAGCGCCGCGCCGGTAAAGCTGCCGATCTCCGCCGCCATGCAGAACAGCTCGATGCTGCCCAGCAGCACATCGTCGAATTGCCGACTCATTGATTACACCATGTATCAAGTGAAGTACCTGTGGCGCTATTTATCAGTATTCGGCACACAAATATAGTTCTGCCCAACAGCGCTGGAACTTCTCTCAACGCAGAACAGGACTATCACCATGAGCCTCAACCTGAACCCCAACAGCACCGTCATCATCACCGGCGCCTCCAGCGGCATCGGCCTCGGCCTGGCCCAGGCCTACCTGGCCCGCGGCTACAACGTGGTCGGCAATGCCCGCTCGGCAAAGCGACTGGCCGCGGCGGCCGAAACCCTGGGCCACAGCGAGCGTTTTCTCGGGGTAGAAGGCGACATCGCCGACCCGGCCACCGCCACGCAACTGGTCGAACGCGCCATCGACCGTTTCGGCCAGGTCGATGTGCTGGTCAACAACGCCGGCTTCTTCCTGCCCAAGGCGTTTATCGACTACAGCCCCGAGGAGCTGGAAAGCCTGCTGGAGACCAACCTCAAGGGCGTGGTCTACGCCTCCCAGGCCGCCGCGCGGCACATGATCGAGCGGCGCCAGGGTCGCATCATCAACATCAGCGCCAGCGTCGCGCTGCAACCGAACCTGGCGGTCCCGGCGGCATTGCCGGTGCTGATCAAGGGCGGCGTGAACCAGATGACCCGCGCCCTGGCCCTGGAGCTGTCGCCGTTCAACATCCAGGTCAACGCGGTGGCCCCGGGGATCATCGACACGCCGATGCACGACCCGGCGCACCGCGCCTTCCTCGACGGCCTGCAACCGGCCGGACGGGTCGGACGCATCGAGGAAATCGCCGACGCGGTGCTCTACCTGTCCGGCGCCGGCTTCACCACCGGCGTGGTGCTGCCGGTGGACGGCGGCATGAGCAGCGGCAAATGGTAAACCCGGCGGGAGGCCCGCGTGCCTCCCGTCCCTTGCAACCTCCATCCTTTCCTTAGGAGTAATGCCATGCCTTTCGTCAACGTCCGCATCACCCGTGACGGCGTGACCCGCGAACAGAAAGCCCAGGTCATCCGCGAGATCACCGAAACCCTGCAACGGGTGCTGAACAAGGCCCCGGAACTGACCCACATCGTCATCGAGGAAGTCGACACCGACAACTGGGGCTACGCCGGCATGACCACCACCGAATACCGCCAGCGAACGGCGCAATGAAAAAAGGGCGGGCCAGCATCTGGTCCGCCCTTTGTTCCTGGCGTTGAATCGATCCGCGACCTGTCGATACGCCGTGACGCCCGCATCCTCAAGCCCTGCGCCGAGCCTTATACTGTCGCCCTTCCAGACCCGGAGCAGACCACATGGACGTCGTTCTCGAATGCCCGCTCACCGAACAGATCCTTGCCTCTTACGCCACGGTGATCGGCAAGGACCTGCCCGGCTATCGCAATCATATATATCGCGTGCTGAGCTTCTACACCGCGCTCAACCCGCAGGACCGGCCGCTGTCCTCGGCGGTACAGGTCGCCGCGGCCTTTCATGACCTGGGTATCTGGACTCATGGCACCCTCGACTACCTGGCGCCGTCGATCCAACTGGCCCGGGCCTTTCTGGCCGAGCGCGGCGAATCGCTGCTGGATGAGCAGGTCAGCGCGCTGATCGAGCAGCATCACAAACTGCGCCCCTATCGCCAGGCCCACGCCGCGAGTGTCGAAGCGTTCCGGCAGGCCGACACGATCGACGTCTCCCTGGGCCTGCTCAGCTTCGGCCTGCCCCGCCCGTTTATCCGCAAGGTCCAGGCACGCTACCCCGACCAGGGTTTTCACTGGATGTTGGCGCGCGCTTCGGCCCGGCAGTTGCTGCGTACGCCGCTGCGGCCATTGCCGATGTTCCGCTGGTGATGCCTCAGGCATTCACCAGCATCTTGAACCCGCCATAAATCATGCGCTGGCCGTCGAACGGCATCGGGCAGGCGTCGGGCTTGAGCCGCGGGTCTTCCATGGCTTTTTGCATGCCCGCGTCGCGGATTTCACGGGACGGCCAGATGATCCAGCTGAACACCACGGTCTCCTCCGCCTTGAGCTTGACCGCCATGGGGAACGAGGTCAGCTTGCCCTCGGGCACATCGTCGCCCCAGCAATCGACCACGCTCAGGGCGCCGAACTCCTTGAACACCTTCGCCGCGGTCTCTGCATGCTGCTTGAAGGCCTCACGGTTGGCGGTGGGTACCGCCAGGACACAACCATCGACATAAGACATGATCCTGCTCCTGCTGATTGGGGTTGGACATCAAGGCCCGACCTGGGTATCGGTCGCGGCTTCTGGGAACTGGTCGATCCGCATCGCCGACAATCGACAGGCCGGCGCGAAAAAAACCGGGAGACCGACCGACGGGCTTTATGGCTCCGGTTGCCAACCGGTTTCCGGGGCGCTCAGGCCCGGCGTGGCAGGCGGATGCACGGAGCCTGGCACGGTCTCCAGCGGAGGGTTCGGCACCGCGCTTTTGCCCAGCTCGCCCTCGACCTGTCCGGCCAGGTAATACACCCCGGCCATCACCCCGTTGCCGGTGTTGTTCAACAGCTTGAACCAGGCCTGATCGAACGCCTTGCCCAGGCTCTGGCGAATCTGCGCCTCGGTCTCGGCCCGGTCGCTCTCATGGGCGATCGCGCGAAACCCTGCGGCCCCCAGGGAGATCACCGCCCCGGCGACCTTGCCGGCCACCGCCGAGGCGGCGCCGGCAATGCCACGGCCGGCCATCTGCGCTTCGAATTTTTCGCTGGCCTGCCTGGCCACCGAGACAATCCCCGCCTCGGACGACACCTCGCCGGTGCCCGCGGGGGCGCTATGGATCTGCTGGTACAGCGCCGAGTAGGCCGGCAGCGTGGTCAAGGGCTTGGCGTGCAGCACCTGGTACAACGACGCATCGCGCGCCGGCGGCGGCCCCAGGCGAATTGCCTGGATGCCATTGAGCCGTTGATCGAGCTGCTTGGCCGGCAGCCGATAGCGCTGGGCAATGACCTGCACCTGCTTGTCCAGCAGCTCGACATAGAACTCCGTGGCCTGGTTGAGAATCGCATCCGGGTCTATCTCCACCGCCACCGGCGCCAGTACCTGTTCCTGATACTGTTCCTTGAGGTAGGCCGCCAGCCGCGTCGCCGCCGCGTCCTCCTCGTCGCCGGCGGTGAGGCTGTACCAACTGACTTTCATGGCCATCCATTCCTGGGTCCAGTAACTGCTGAACCAGGGGATGAAGGTTTCTTCGGTGACTGCGTAGACCCGCACCCGCCAGTGCTCCATGGAGCCGCGGGCAAACACCTTGACCTGGATCACCGCCTCTTGCGAAGCCTGGGCGATCTCGCGGTCCACCTGGCGCCAGGTGCTGGGCGGCACCACCACCGGCGCCACCGCCTCGCGGACGCGCTGGGTCGCGGCGCACCCGGCCAGCACCAGCAGCATCACGACGATCAGCGCACGCAGGTACAAGATGGCAACCCTCGCACAGCGTCGACCACGGCCACCCGCCCACGACGGGGCAGGCTTCAACCGGGTACCACACGACCATGCCTGGGTTGAGTATAGGTGCTGGGGTCTGCGCCCCAGGCTCGAGAAGGGGGTCGCGACGGCGTATCCGACCAGCCGCTTGCTTGTCGGCGACGCGGTATCTGCAACCAGCAGGGTCACTGTAGGAGCGAGCTCGCGATAGGGACAACAGGGTGTGTCTGACGCTCCACGTCGCCCTTGGGATTTTTCGCGAGCAAGCTCGCTCCTACAGGCTCGGGTCAGCCGCGGTCAGCGTGGACCGCCGCCGGGACCTCCGCCAAAACCGCCATGCTGGCCGCCACCGCCACCGCCATGACCACCACCACCGCCGCCACCCGGCGGGAAGAACATCCAGCAGCCCGACAGGGACGACAACAAGGCGATCACTACCGCCACTTTTGCAACTCGACTCAACATCATCACTTCACTCTCTTTCAGGACGAGAACCACAAGTTTCTCGCCGTTTCAGACAGCGTTTGCGCGACATCGAGCAGCGCATGAAGGTAAAGAATGGGTAAGGGTTGTATCGAAAAACCCACAGATTTCCGGGGATTCACGCGTTTACTCAACAGCAGCGAACGGCAGGCCCGCAGGCACAGGCCGTGCCGGTGGCGATTCGCCTGTGCAAGGATTTCGATACAGGGTGCTGTCAATTACGCGCCTGGACCGGTGCCTCCCCCGCCGCAGGCAAGGCTTGCGGGCGACGCAGGGTCAGCACGCCATGGGCCACCAGGCCAAACAGCAGCCCCCAGAAAGCCGCCGACAAACCGAACAGCGACATGCCCGACGCCGTCACCAGGAAAGTGATAAGCGCCGCTTCGCGATCCCGCGGTACGGCCATGGCGCTGCTCAGGGCGCCGCCGATGGCGGCGAACAGCGCGAGCCCGGCCAGGGCCGCGATCAAGGCCCGGGGGAAGGCGCTGAACAGCGAAACCAGGGTCGCGCCGAAGATCCCCAGCAGCAGGTAGAACAGCCCGCCCATGACCCCGGCCACATAGCGCTTGCCCGGGTCTTCGTGGGCTTCGCGGCCGGTGCAGATGGCCGCGGTGATCGCCGCCAGGTTCAGCCCGTGACAACCGAACGGCGCCAGCAACAGGCTGGCGAAGGCGCTGCTGGCGAGGATCGGGCTGGCCGGCGTGCGGTAGCCGTCGTTGCGCAGCACGGCGATGCCCGGTACGAATTGCCCGGTCAGGGCCACCACCACCAGCGGCAGCGCGACGTTGAGCACAGCGTTCCAGCTGAACGCTGGGCTGATCCAGTGCGGCGTGGCCAGGCCGATCACCAGCGCCGAACGATCGATATCGCCCATGGTCAGGGAGATGGCGCAGCCCACCAGCAGCACGGCCAATACCGCATAACGCGGCCACAGGCGCTTGCACAGCAGGTAGGTGAGGAACATCGCCCCGACCAGCAGCGGTTTATCCTGGATCGAGCGAAACAGCCCGGTACCGAAACTGAACAGGATGCCCGCCAGCATCGCCGCGGAAATCGCCGCCGGCAGCCGGCCGACGATCTTGTCGAAAATGCCGCACAGGCCGATCAGCAGGATCAGCGCGCTGGCCACCAGGTAGGCGCCCACCGCCTCATTGAGGCCAATGCCCGGCAGCAACGCCACCAGCAATGCCGAGCCCGGTGCCGACCAGGCGATGACCACCGGTACCTTGAAGCGCAGGCTGAGGACGATGCCCAGCACCCCGCTGCCAATGGAAATCGCCCAGACCCAGGACGACAACACTTCCCGGGGCAGGCCCGCGGCCTTGGCCGCCTGGAAGATGATCACCAGCGGCCCGGCATAGGAAATCAGCGTGGCGATAAACCCGGCCACCAGCGCCGACAACGAAAAGTCCTCGATCAACTGCCGCATGCAAGCTCCGAAGCCCTGAGGCATGGCATGGCTGAACCGCCGGCGCAGGCACCTGGGCGCCCGCGCCGGTCATGACATCGCTACAGCGATGGCGCGCTGGCCTGGCTGACCGGCAGCGCCTTGGCGGGTCGCTGGTAGACGAAACACATCGCCAGCGCCGCCACCGCCCCCGGAATGGCGAAGGCCATGAAGTTATAGTGCAGCGGCAGCTCGATGCTCACCAAGGCACCGCCCAGCAGCGGCCCGACGATGGCCCCGCTGCGGCCGATACCCGAGGCCCAGCCAATGCCGGTGGAGCGGATCGTCACCGGATAGAACTGGGCGACGCAGGCGAAGGCCAGGATCTGCGTGCCGATGGTGGTCGCCCCGGCAATCGCGATCAGGGCGTACAGCAGCCCGTGCGGGCTCTTGAAGCCGAGCAGGCTGATGGACACCGCGGCCACGACAAAAAACGCCACCAGAACCTTTTGCAACTGCAGGCGATCGCCGATCCAGCCGCCGCCCACGGCGCCGAAGATCGCGCCGAGGTTCAGCACCAGCAGGAACATCAGGCTCGAGCCCAGGCTGTATCCGGCGCTGGCCATCAGCTTGGGCAGCCAGGAGTTGAGCGCGTAGACCATCAGCAGGCAGCAGAAGAATACGACCCAGAGCATCAAGGTGCTCAGCGCCCGGCCTTCGCGGAACAGCTGCACCACCGGCGCGCCGGCGCTCTTGAGGTTGGCCTTGACGAACGAGTCGCCGGGTTGCGCGACGAAGCCCGGCTCGACTAATTGCAGCACCTGGCGCGCCTCGTCTTCCCGGCCCTGGCGCAGCAGAAAGCCCAGGGATTCGGGCAGGAACTTGAGAATCAGTGGCAGCAGCAACAGCGGGATCGCCGCCACATAAAACACCGCCTGCCAGCCGAAACTCGGCAGCAGCAGGATGCCCAGCCCGGCGGACAGGGTGCCGCCCACCGAGTAGCCGCTGAGCATGATCGCCACCAGGGTGCTGCGGATTTTCTTCGGCGCGTATTCGTTCATCAGCGCCACCACGTTGGGCATCACCCCGCCGATGCCGAGGCCGGCGATAAAGCGGCAGATGCCGAACTGGGTGGGCGTGGTGGTGAACCCGTTGAGCAGGGTGAAACCGCTGAACAGCACCACGCAGATGGCGATGACTTTCTTGCAGCCGATACGCTCCGACAGCGAACCGAAAAACAGCGCGCCGAACATCATGCCGAACAGCGCGTAACTGCCCAGCGCCCCGGCCTGCAGCGGGCTCAGGCCCCACTCCTGCATCAGCACCGGCAGCACCACGCCGTAAATCACCAGGTCGTAGCCGTCGAAGATGATGATCAGCGCGCACCAGAACAGCACGCGCCAGTGAAAGGCATTGAAGCGTGCCCCGTCGATCAATTGATTGCTGTCTATGTTTCGCATGGCATCTGACTCTTGTTGTTGTTTTATGAGAAACCGGATGTGCGTTTACGCAGTCTTGTAGGAGCGAGGCTTGCCCGCGATCGGGACGCCGCGGTGTGTCAGGCCGGACGCCATCGCGGGCAAGCCTCGCTCCTACGGTCAGGGTGCGGTTTTCGATGACGCCTGATACTTCAGCCCTGGTCGCCACCGCCTACCGGCATGACCATGCCGGTGATGTAGGACGCCTCGTCGGAGGCCAGGAACAGGATCGCCGCGGCCTGCTCGTCGATGGTGCCGTAGCGTTTCATCAGGGTGCTGTCGAGGGTCTGGTCGACGATCTGCTGGTACCAGACCTTTTCCTCGGCGCTCTGCTCGGCGCTGTTGCGCGGAATGCGCCGTGGCGGCGCTTCGGTGCCGCCGGGGGCGGTCGCGCTGACCCGCACCCCGCGCCCGGCGGTCTCGAACGCCAGGCAGGCGGTCAGGGCATTCACCCCGCCCTTGGCCGCGCCATAGGGCACGCGGTTGATGCTTCGGGTGGCGATGGACGACACGTTGACGATGGCGCCGCTGCCCTGCTCCAGCATGTAGGGCAGCGCGGCGTGGCAGCACCACAGGGTGGGGAACAGCGAACGGCGCACTTCGGCTTCGATCTGCTGCTCTTCATAGTGCTCGAACGGCTTGGCCCAGATGGTGCCGCCGACGTTGTTGACCAGCACGTCGAGGCGCCCGAAACGCTCGACGGCGGCGGCCATCACCCGGCTGCATTCGGCGTACTGTTCGAGGTCGGCGGTCAGCGCCAGCACCTCGAACCTGGGGGCCAGCTCGGCCTGCAACTCGAACACCAGCTCGGAGCGATCCACCAGCACCAGCCGCGCGCCCTCCTCGGCCAGCCGCTCGGCGACCCGCCGGCCGATACCCTGCGCCGCCCCGGTGACCAGGGCGACTTTCTTCTCGAATCTGCTCATCTCAAAACCTCATGCCAATAGGCCCGATGCACTACGGCCCTCTTCTGTAGGAGCGAGGCTTGCCCGCGATAGCGATAGTGCGTGCAGCGTTGACCTTTCAGCCTGTCGGCTGATCGCGGGCAAGCCTCGCTCCTACAGAGGCCGCAGAAACCGCGACCGGGTCAGGCCGCGCTGGCGGCGAATTTTTCGTAGTAGAAATTGGCCGGGGCAATGCCCTGGTCGCGGATGAACTGGCTGACCGCCTCGACCATCGGTGGCGGGCCGCACAGGTACACGTCCACATCGCCGTCGTTCAGGTGCTGGGGCTCGATATGCTGGGTCACGTAGCCCTTGAGCGGGTGGCGGCTCTCGGGATTGGCCACGCAGGCGCTGAAACTGAAGTTGGGAATGCGCGCGGCGAAGGCTTCCAGGCGATCCATTTCCACCAGGTCGAAGTCGTTGGTCACCCCGTAGATCAGGTGCAGCGGATGCTCGCTGCCCTGCTCGGCGATTTTCTCCAGCATCGCGGTGAACGGCGCCAGCCCGGTGCCCCCGGCCAGCAGCAACAGCGGCCGGCGGATGTCCCGCAGGTAGAAGCTGCCCAAGGGTCCGGCCAGGCTCATGCGGTCGCCGGCTTTCGCCAGGCCGGTGAGGAAGCTGCTCATCAGGCCGCCCGGCACGTTGCGGATCAGGAAGCTGACCTCACCGTCGCGCTGCAGCGAGCTGAAGGAATAGGCGCGGGTCTGCTCGCTACCGGGCACGCCGAGGTTGACGTACTGCCCCGGCAGAAACGCCAGCTTGCTCAGGGCCTCGCCCTTGATCGACAGGGCGATGGTGCTGTCGGACAGTTGGCGCACCGCGCTGATGGTGGCGTCGAAGGTGGCCTGGGCGGCTCGGCAGACTTGCGACGAAGCCGGCACCCGCACCACGCAGTCGCTCAAGGCGCGCATCTGGCAGGTCAGCACGAAGCCCTGCTCGGCTTCATCCGCGGTCAGCGCATCGTCGATGTATTCCTCGCCCAAGTCGTAACGCCCGGCTTCAGCAAAACACTTGCAGGTGCCACAGGCGCCGTCGCGGCAGTCCAGGGGGATGTTGATGCCCTGGCGGTAGGCGGCATCGGCCACGGTTTCGCCAGCGTTGGCGGCGACGAAGCGGGTCACCCCGTCTTCGAAATTGAGTGCGATTTGATGAGTCATGGCAGTCGCCTCAGAGGTGGTAGACATCGACGACCTGACGAACGTAATCGTTCTTCAGGATGACTTTCTTGGCCCTGATCAGCGGGTTCTCGCCCCGCACATCGAGGGTGTAGAAGCTGGTGCCGAAGTAGCTGTCGACGGTCTTGTAGCGAAAGCTCAGGGTGTGCCAGTTGAAGCGTACCTTGCACAAGCCGTCGGCCTGCTCCAGCACCTCGATGTTGCTCAGGTTGTGCGAGGTGCGGGTGTCGGGAATGCTCGCGCTGGAGCGCTCGGTCTTGATCCGGAACACCCGGTCTTCCAGGCCGCAGCGGCTGCCGTACCAGATCAGCGAGATCTCCCGCTGCGGGTCTTCGGTGAGCTGGTCGTTGTCGTCCCAGGACGGCATCCAGAAGGTCGCGTCGGGGGCGTAGAGCTCCAGCCAGCTGTCCCAGTCCTTGTCGTCCAGGTAGCGCGCTTCGCGGTAGAGAAAGTCGCGCACGGTGTCATGGGAAATGCTCATCACACAGCCTCCACGGCAATGGTTCGCGCGGCTTGGGCGGCAAGCGCCTCGAGCATGGTTTGCTGCCAGTACTTGTGCTGCATCACGAACAGGCCTTCGTCTTCGGTGCGCACGCCGCTGAGGATCGGTTGCAGGTCGATTTCCCGGGCCGCGTCGTCCGCGCCCTCGACCCAGTGTTCGGCGCCACGGGACATGTCGTTCCAGGCACTGTTGCTGCCCTGGTAGCCCATCTGGCAGGAACGGAATTCCTCCAGGTCGTCCGGGGTGGCCATGCCGCTGACGTTGAAGAAGTCCTCGTACTGGCGGATGCGCATGGCCCGGGCTTCGTCGCTTTCGCCCTTGGGCGCGATGCAGTAGATGGTGATCTCGGTGCGGTCCACCGAGATCGGCCGGGCGATGCGGATCTGCGAGCTGAACTGGTCCATCAGGTAGACGTTGGGGTACAGGCACAGGTTGCGCGAGTTCTCGATCATCCAGTCGGCGCGGGCTTGGCCGAAGTCTCGGGCCAACTCGTCGCGGCGCTCGTAGAGCGGACGGTCCTCGGGGTTGGACCAGCGGGTCCAGAGCAGCATGTGGCCCTTGTCGAAGGAGTAGAAACCACCGCCCTGCTTGGCCCAACTGCCGGCGCTCATGGTCTTGATCTCTTCGCCGGCTTCGCGCTGCTTGCGCTGGCTCTGGGTGGCCGCGTAGTTCCAGTGCACTGAGCTGACGTGGTAGCCGTCGGCGCCGTTTTCCGCGGTGAGTTTCCAGTTGCCTTCGTAAATGTAGCTCGAGGAACCGCGCAGCACTTCCAGGCCATCGGCGGACTGGTCGACGATCATGTCGATGATCTTCGCCGACTCGCCCAGGTGCTCCACCAGGGGCAGCACGTCAGGGTTGAGGCTGCCGAACAGGAAGCCGCGATAAGACTCGAAGCGCGCGACCCTGGTCAGGTCGTGGGAGCCTTCGCAGTTGAAGCTCGACGGGTAACCCGCGGCGGCCGGGTCCTTGACCTTGAGCAGCTTGCCGGAGTTGTTGAAGGTCCAGCCGTGGAACGGACAGGTGTAGGACGACTTGTTGCCGGTCTTGTGCCGGCAGAGCATGGCGCCACGATGGCTGCAGGCATTGAGGAAGGCATTGAGTTCGCCGTCCTTGTTGCGCGCGATGAAGACCGACTGCCGGCCCATGGTGGTGGTGTAGTAGTCGTTGTTGTTGGGGATCTGGCTCTCGTGGGCGAGGTACAGCCAGTTGCCCTCGAAGATGTGCTGCATTTCCAGGTCGAACAGCCGGGGGTCGGTGAACATCTCCCGCTTGCAGCGGTAGACGCCCCGGTCACGGTCTTCTTCAAGCAGGGAGTGAAGGTATTCGGGTCGCAGGGTCATGGCCGCCGCCTCCGTTGTTTTTATTCAGGCAAGGCTCATGCTAGGGCGGGGTGTGCGGGGGCAATATCCGTTGCGTGCAGACCACTATCCGTTTTCTGCAGAGTTTTGTAGGGCAAGTCCTACAGGGGTAGCCGCCGAGGCTGCGCTCGGGTTGCAAGGAAGTCCGATGCAGTGGCCGCTACTCGGGCGTCGCATTTATCCAGAACGATCGTGGTTTCAGGTTTTGCGACTGCTGCGCAGTCGATCGCAGCCTCGCGGGCTCGGCAGCGGCTACACGAGGAATCACGAATGATGCGGTGGGCACAGCTTCTGTAGGAGCGAAGCTTGCTCGCGATGGCGTCGGATCAAACACCTACGTGTCGTTCGCCATCGCCGGCGATCGAGCGTCGACCGGCCGCTCCTACAGAAGCAGAAGCAGAAGCAAAAGCCGGATCAAGCCCGGCGTCTGAGGGTGTCGGACGGCAGTTCGCCGAATTGCTTGCGGTAGCTTTCCGAGAAGCGTCCCAGGTGCAGGAAGCCGAAGTCCATGGCCAGTTCGGTGATGTTGCGCACGTTGCAGCTGGGGTCATGCAGGCAGGCGTGGATCCGCTCGAGTTTCTTCTGGCGGATGTAGCGCATGGGCGTGCTGCGGGCGTTGCGCTCGAACAGCGCATAGAGCGAGCGCAGGCTCATCTGCGCCTGCTGCGCCAGTTCCTCGCAGCCGATGTCCTGCTTGAGATTACGCTCGATGTAATCGGCAATCGTCTCGAAGGTCGCCGACGACGAACCCAGGCCCGCGCGCCGGATGTTGGTCTTCATCAGGCTGAGCATCTTGCTCGCGACGATCTGCGCGTAATGCTCCTGCACCCGCGGGATGCAATCGACGGATTCGGCTTCGCGGCAGACCACGCCCAACAGGTTGATAAAACCTCCCAGTTCATCCAACTGGTAGCGGTTGCCCACGAAGCGCACGCCCTGCCCCGGATACAGCCAGCGCTGCTCCTGGCACACCGACTCCAGCAGGCGGGTGGGCACCTTGATGATGAATTTCTCGCAATCGTCGGAATAGGTCAGGTCCACTGGATCGTCGGGGTTGATCAGCAGCAGCTCGCCCGGGGCGAAGTAATGTTCCTGGCGATGGCCGCGCCACAGGCAGTGGCCGCGCAGCAGCACTTGCAGGTGGTAGATGGTTTCCAGCGCCGGCGAGGTGACGCGCACGCTGCCGCCGTAGCTGAGCGAGCACAGGTCGAGGCTGGCGAACTGCCGATGATTGAGGCTGGCCTGGGGACTGCCGGCCTTGGGCAAACGGATGCAGTGGCTGCCCACATGCTGGTTGACATAACCGGACACGGCATAGGGATCGGCCTGGGCGAATACCCTGCTGCGCTCACTCAACAGATGCGTTTCCATAAGCGGGTCACTCCCAGTTCTAATTATTGGGATTGTTATTATCGGGCGGTGATCGTTCGTCACCGCTGGCACATCACGCAAAACATCGACCACGGTTCACAATGGCAAAAACCACGGGACAACCGTCAAGTCATCCCGTGGCCCCGATTCGGGATCTGCCGCGATGTCAGTCCTCCAGCGCTCGTACCCGCTCCAGGCGCTGCTGCTCCTCGGGCTGGGCCGACGGCTGCAGGGTGAAGTCGAAGTCGATCTCGGCAAAACGCCCGCTGACCCCGTGCTGCGCCGCACGCTGCTGATCGTCGCTGAAAGTGATCTTGGCGATCAGCTCGTCGCGGGTGGCGTAGGCGAAATCGTCGTGCAGGTATTCATCGCCATCGAGGTTGATCTGGGTGGTCAGGTGACGGTGGTCGTCGGCCGAGATGAAAAAGTGGATATGCGCCGGACGCTGGCCGTGGCGGCCCAACTGGTCGAGCAACTGCTGGGTCGGACCGTCCGGCGGGCAGCCGTAGCCCGACGGCACGATGCTGCGGAAACGGTAGCGGCCTTCGGCATCGGTGACGATGCGCCGACGCAGGTTGAACTCCGACTGGGTGGTGTCGAAGTAGGAGTAGGTACCACCGGTGTTGGCGTGCCAGACATCGACAATGGCCCCGGCCAGCGGTTCGCCGGCGGTGTTGCGCACCTGGCCCTGCATGAACAGCACCACGCCCGGATCGACGCCATCGTCGAGGCGCGCTTCACCCTGGCTCAGCGGCGCACCGGCCACGTACAGCGGGCCTTCGATGGTGCGCGGGGTGCCGCCGGTCTTGCCGGCCTGCTCGTCGGCGGCGTCCATCAGCAGGTCCAGGTAGTGTTCCAGGCCCAGGCCGGCCACCAGCAGCCCGGCTTCCTGGCGCGCGCCGAGCACGTTGAGGTAGTTGACCGCCTTCCAGAACTCTTCCGGGGTCACCTCGAGGTCTTCGATGATGTTCACCGTGTCACGCAGGATGCGGTACACCAGGGCCTTGGTGCGCGGGTTGCCCTGGTCGTTGAACTGGCCACTGACTTCTTCGAGAAACTTCTGGGCGCTGGCAGTGTGGGAAATTCGGACGTTCATGGTTATTCCTCATCTTGTATTTATTAGAGTGTGCCGCGGGCTGGCGAGGGCTCAGCGGTCATCCGCATGAATGGACGAAGGATGCCTGCACAGCGCGTTCACTTCGATAGCCATGTACGGGTACAGCGGCAGTTGCATCAGCAGGTCGTGCAGTTCCTGCACGCTGTCGACGTCGAACACGCTGTAGTTGGCATACAGGCCGGCGATGCGCCACAGGTGCCGCCACTTGCCCTGCTCCTGCAGGCGCTGGGCCAGGGCCTTTTCGTCGGCCTTGAGCTGGGCGGCGCGCTCGGGGTTCATGTCGACCGGCAGGTTCACGGTCATTTTGACGTGGAACAGCATGGTGCTCTCCTTAAGACGTGATGAATGGCAGTTCAGGCTTTGTCGCGGCGCAAGAACGCCAGGCGCTCCTCGTCCAGGCTCAGGCCGAGGCCCGGCGCCCGGGATACGTGCAATTGGAAATCGCGGTACAGCGGCGGCTCGGCGAGGATGTCCTCGGTCAGCAGCAGCGGGCCGAACAGTTCGGTGTCCCAGCTCAAGGTATTGAGGGTGAGGAAGGCATGGGCCGACGCCAGGGTGCCGATACCGCCTTCGAGCATGGTGCCGCCGTACAGGCCGATGCCCGCCGCCTCGGCGATCGCCGCGGTGCGCAATACCGCGCGCGGGCCGCCGTTCTTGGCGATCTTCAGGGCGAACACCGAGGCCGCGCCTTCGCGGGCCAGGTTGAAGGCGTCTTCCACGCATTCGATGGATTCGTCGGCCATGATCGGCGCAGGGCTGATGGCGTTGAGGCGCACCATGCCGGCGCGGTTGTTGCGCGAGATCGGCTGTTCGATCAGGTCGATGCCGTTGCCGCCCAGGACCCGGCAGGCGCGCACCGCCACCGCTTCGTCCCAGGCCTGGTTGACGTCGACCCGCACGCTGGCGCGATCGCCCAGGGCCTTCTTGATCGCGATCACATGGGCCAGGTCGCGGTCCACCTCGCCGGCGCCGATCTTCAGCTTGAAGATGCGGTGGCGACGCAGGTCGAGCATCTTTTGCGCTTCGGCGATGTCCTTGGCGGTGTCGCCGCTGGCCAGGGTCCAGGCCACTGGCAAGGCATCGCGCACCCGGCCGCCGAGCAGCTCGCTGACCGGCAGCCCCAGGCGCTTGCCCTGGGCGTCGAGCAAGGCGCTTTCGATACCGGATTTGGCGAAGGTATTGCCGCGGATGCTGCGCTCCAGGCGCTGCATGGCGGCATTGATATTGGCGCCGTCCTGGCCGAGCAGCAGCGGCGTGAAGAAGCGGTCGATATTGGTCTTGATGCTGTCCGGGCTTTCATTGCCATAGGCCAGGCCGCCGATGGTGGTGGCCTCGCCCAGGCCTTCGATACCGTCGGCGCAGCGCAGGCGGATCAGCACCAGGGTCTGGTTCTGCATGGTGTGCATCGCCAGCTTGTGCGGGCGGATGGTTGGCAGATCGACGATGATTGTTTCGATAGATTCAATGGCACTCGAAAGCATTTCCATACCCATCAGGTTCTTGAAGTTATGGACCCGATTCTCGTACGGCTTTTTCCGGGGTTCCAATATAGAATTGGTCTGGATCGATACCTTGAAGGTATCCAACCTTTGCCTGCGGAGGCCTTATGGAACTGCGTCATCTGCGTTACTTCCAGGTGCTGGGCCAGACCCTCAACTTCACCAAGGCCGCCGAGCGCCTGCACATCGCCCAGCCGCCCCTGAGCCGGCAGATCCAGCAACTGGAAGAGGAACTCGGGGTATTGCTGCTGGAGCGCGGCCGGCCGTTGCGCCTGACCGAGGCCGGGCGGTTTTTCTATGAGCATTCCAGCGCGCTGCTGGAGCAACTGGCCAAGGTCTGCGACAACACCCGGCGCATCGGCCACGGCGAAAAGACCTGGCTCGGCATCGGCTTTGCCCCCTCGACCCTGTACGGCCTGCTGCCGGAACTGATCCGCCGCCTGCGCAGCCACGAGACCCTGGCCCTGGAACTGGGGCTGTCGGAAATGACCACCCTGCAACAGGTGGAAGCGCTCAAGGCCGGACGCATCGACATCGGCTTCGGGCGGATCCGCATCGACGATCCGGCCATCGTGCAGAAGGTGCAGACCGAGGATCGCCTGGTGGCCGCCCTGCCCGCCGGGCATCCGCTGATCGGCCAGCCGGTGAGCCTGGCGCAACTGGCCGACGAACCCTTTGTGCTCTACCCCGGCAATCCGCGCCCAAGCTACGCCGACCACGTGATCGCGCTGTTCAACACCCACGGCCTGAACATCCGCATCGTGCAATGGACCAACGAACTGCAGACCGCCATCGGCCTGGTGGGCGCCGGCATCGGCATCACCCTGGTGCCGGCTTCGGTGCAATTGCTGCACCGCGACGACATCGGCTTCAGCCCGCTGCTGGAGGCCAATGCCACCTCGCCGATCATCATCAGCCGGCGGGTCGGCGATGTGTCGGCGGGGCTCAGCCACTGTTTGCGGATGATCGACGAACTGCGCGCCGAACACCCCGACGCCTGACGCCTGACGCCTCGCGCGCAACCGACTCGCGGTTGCGCCCACCTCCCCTTGCCGCCAAAAAGCATGCCTGCAGAAAAGGGATACAGGTCTGCACGCAACGGATAGTGCCAGCGCCATACCCGCCCCTAGCCTGCGCGCAGTGAACTGCTTTCCATAACAATAAGAGTAAAAGCAATGAAACCTGCAAAGACCCTCGCCGTGCTGGGCGCCAGCGCGGTGTGCCTGAGCGCGCCCCAGCACCTGCTGGCCGAAGAAGGCGGTTTTATCAAGGACGCCACCGCCACCCTCCAGGCCCGCAACTACTTCTTCAGCCGCGACTATTCGGATATCCGCGGCACCGAGCAGTCCATGGCCCAGGAATGGGCCCAGGGTTTTATCCTCAACTTCAAGTCCGGCTACACCCCCGGCACCCTCGGCGTAGGTATGGATGCCATCGGCACCCTGGGGCTCAAGCTCGACAGCGGCAAGGGCCGGGTCAACAGTGGCCTGCTGCCGATGCAGGAGGACGGCGAAGCCGCCGACGACTACAGCCGCCTCGGCCTGGCGCTGAAACTGCGCCTGGCGAAAAGCGAGCTGCGCATCGGCGAGCTGCAACCCAACCTGCCAGTGCTGAGCTTCAGCGATATCCGCCTGCTGCCGCCGTCCTACCAGGGCGCGAGCATCGTCTCCAACGACATCGACGGCCTGACCCTGCAAGGCGGCCGCCTGCGCTCCACCAGCCTGCGCAACGAGTCCGGCGACGGCAAACTGCAAGCCATGCTCGGCCACGTGCCGAAACGCGCGGTCAGCAGCGACGCCTTCAACTACTTTGGTGCCGACTACGCCTTCAACGACAAACGCACCAGCCTCAGCGCCTGGTACGGCCAACTGGAGGACATCTACCACCAGCGCTTCCTCGGCCTGAAACACAGCCAGCCGCTGGGCGGCTGGATACTCGGCGCCAACCTCGGTTACTACAACAGCGAAGAGGACGGCAAACAGCTGCTCGGCGCCATCGACAACCAGGCCTTCTTTTCCCTGCTGTCAGCCAAACGCGGCGGCCATACCTTTTACGTCGGCTACCAGGGCATGTTCGGCGACAGCGCCTTCCCCCGGGTCTTCGCCAACATCACCCCACTGGGCAACGAAGTGCCAACTTACGAGTTCGCCTACACCGACGAACGCTCCTGGCAACTGCGCTACGACTACGACTTCGCCGCCAGCGGCCTGCCCGGCCTGACCAGCACCGTGCGTTATATCCGCGGCGACAACGTCGACACCGGCAAGGGCTTTGAGGGCAAGGACTGGGAGCGCGACCTGGATATCGGCTACGTGATCCAGTCCGGGCCGTTGGGCGGGCTGGGGATCAAGGTGCGCAATGTGGTGGCGAGGTCGAATTACCGGACCGATATCAATGAGAACCGGTTGTTGCTGAGTTATAGCTGGAAGTTGTTTTAAGGCAGGGTAGCGAGCGCGATATTGGACATCGCGCTCGGCCAGCTCTTTACCCATCATTGTGTAATGTACGGGTCCTGCGTCTTGATAAAATCGTCAAACGCCTTGGAGTTATAGATATCGAGGCAGGCATAAAACACGACTTTCTTATCCCTATATTTGCTACTGGCTTGGGTTTTCTCATACATGGAAAATACAAAGTCCGTCGTTGCATCATAAGGATTATGCAGAGTCTCCAGGGTATCTTCATTCTGAAGAATGCTGTGCATACCACTCCCCATGAAGGAATAGGCGCCAATAGCCGACTCGATATCGCTCTTCACATCGGACTCATCTTTAAACTGATTAACGATGCAATAGCCAAGACCATAATTCTTCAACGACTGCCGGGCCGCTGCAACATCAACCCCAGCGTAAGCGACGCTACCCATATTGCCTGCGGTCAAAAGCAATACCGCTAAAATCCGTTTCATCCTTTCAATTCCCAATAATTGGTCTTTACCAGTGACGCCGTGGAGTTTTCATAGGCATGACTGTCCAGACGCTGGTAGTCAGAACCGTCACTAGTCTCTTTTCCATTCCAAAGAACGACGTGCCCCCTGGCATCATTCCAGCCAGAAACCTCGACAATGATCAATCCCTTTTTCCCGGATATATCCTTATCCTTACCGGGAGCCATAACCAGATCCGGCTTCCCCCAATTAAACTCCAGGAAATCGATCATGTCATTGACCCGTAGAATGTAGGGCATCCCATCGTCCCCGCGCACCCTATAAATGGCCTTATTCTTAATGATCGTACCCCGTGGAATCCTGTAACCTCCATTGTTGAAAGCCCTGCTCATTCTAAGAGCGCAAGCGTTTGAATAATCAATAGGCTTTTGCCTTCTCAATGCAGCAGCCTCACCTCCAACAAGCTCATATACAGCCCCCGCCTCCCTATACCCTACTTCAGCATAGGCAGACCACAAGTCACTGAAACGTGGTCTTTTGATCGTAGCCGTAGAGGACACTTCTCCCGAGTTCATGACTATCCTGGCCATTACATCTCCCCTTCCATGTCAATTCGCTCACCGGCGAAAGCCTCAGAAATAACAGCGACACCATCCTCTCCAACTACTGCCGACAAGGTCCGCTCAATATCGCCGCTTAAATCCACAGTCACTATCTCGCCAGCTGCATACCCTGAAGTCTCTACATGAATATTTAAGTCAACATAAAATCGCGAAACCGCATCAAGCGGTATCCGCTCACTTCCATATGACAAAGAAATTCTTCTGATCAACCTCGGCTTTTTCAGAACCCCGGCAATGGCCATGAAGCCGGCACTATTATGCTCAGCCCCACCATACACAGAGGACTGTGCAGAAATTAAAGTATTAACAAGAGGTGGGCAGCCACAGGCAACGTAGTCACCTTCCAAAGCGACCAATCCAGCAGGCAAGGTAATCGTTCTGGGTCCCACGGCTACTATGGGCCCTTTGCCTTTACTACAAGCAGAGCAGCTTGCGATATGTCCTACTGACGCCGTACTGACCGAGCCATCGATATCAATACCTACGTTACCTTCCAGTACACGCCCTCCAGTCGATGTTGGCGCTCCAAGCCCAATCATTTTCCGCCCCACATTAAGTCTCCTTTATTTACAAAAAAGTCGCGTTCAAACCAAAACAGCAACCTCTTCATAAATTATTTATTCGGGACAGAAATCAATCGGAAAAATCTGAAAGCCAACCAGGATATATCCAAAGCAGCCATCTATTATCAGCATACTCTTGGTATAACGCTGCCCTTCGATATCCAAACGGAGAACTCACAACAAAGGCCATAATTAAGAAAATGGATAATCTTCCCGCCAAATGGAGAAAAGGAATTCAGATCCATGAATGTAAATAAACGTCAGCCGTTCTAAATCTGGCGCCAACTGTTCATCCTGACAGTGCTCACGTACCTGATCTGGTACGTGGCGGTCCCAAGAGTAGGCATTCACTTATTCGAAGCAGGACATTGGTGCTAGTAGCACCTTGGCAAGGTCCGATAACCCTTAGGCCCCCCCTGGAAGCTCACTTCAAGAATGAGGACTCACCCATGATCGACTTCAACAACAAAGGCTTCTTCAAGCTCAAGCAAAACGACGAATACGCGGAACGGGTCAGCGACCTGCTGCTGGAAGGCGAGCAGGTGATCGACGCCTATAAAGCCATGCGCGACGGCGTGGTGTTTACCAACAAGCGCATCATCGCGGTCAACGTGCAGGGCATCACCGGCAGTAAAAAGGACTTCACCTCCCTGCCCTACAAAAACATCGTCGCTTACTCGGTGGAAACCTCCGGCACTTTCGACCTGGACTCCGAGTTGGAGATCTACTTTTCATCGCTGGGCCAGGTGAAGTTCGAATTCACCGGCAAGACTTCGATGGTGGAAATCTCGAAGCACATTTCCAGGCATCTGCTGGGCTAGAACGCCGAGGCGTCAATCGGCGCTCAGCCCCCACAACACCTCCAGCACATGCTGGGTCGAGCGCTCCACCTCGCCGTCCCGATGGGCAATGCCCAACTGGCGCCACAGCGGCGGCAACAACGGGCGCATGGCGATCCGCGTATCGGGCAGCGGTGTGGCGGCTTCGTGGGGCAGCAAGGTGGCGCCATAACCGGCGGCCACCAGGCTCTTGATCGCGTCGTTGTAGTTGAGCTGGATGCGCGCCGTGGGCTGCTGCCCGCCCAGGGCGAACCACTCCGAGGTCAGGCGCGACAGCCGGGTGCTGTGGTCGTTGAGGATCAGCGGTTGGGCCGCCAGCCACTGCGGGGTTACCGGGTCGGGGCACTGCCAGCGGGCCGGCAGGAAAGCCATGACCGGGTCCTTGCGCCAGGGCTCGATGCGCAAACCCTTGACTGGGGTTTGCGGCAAGGCCACCAGGCCGATGTCCAGTGAACCTTCGGCGAGCTTCTTCAAGCTCTCCTGGGAGGTCAGCACCGCCACCTGCAGGTCGATGCCCGGGTGCCGCTGGCCGAGGGTTTCCAGGGCCTGGGGCAGCAACTGGGCAATGGCGCCGGTGGATGCCCCCAGGCGCACCCGCCCGGCCAGGCCCAGGACCTGGCGCTGCACATCCTCCAGCGCTTGTTCGGCATCGGCCAACAAGCGCCGCGCGCGCTCCACCAGGGTTTCGCCAATGGCTGACGGTTGCACCCGCCCGCGGGTGCGCGACAACAGCGAGCCTCCGACCCGCGCCTCCAGGTCGGCGATATGCAGGCTGACCGTAGGCGGCGCCAGGTTCAGCGCGCGGGCCGCTTCGGCAAAGGAGCCAAGGTCGACAATCGCCACCAGGGTGCGCAACCGATCGAGGCTGATTTCGCGCATGGCTCGCTCCAGATTCAGAAAAACTGAAGCTTAGCGTTATTAAATTCAACTTTCTCTATTTCAGCTTCAGCCGGAAGATTTGCCCAACTTTTCCCGCTTGCGAGCACACAGCATGAGCACACCCCTCGTATTTATCGACGGCGACCAGGGCACCACCGGGTTGCAGATCCACCAGCGCCTGCGCGGCCGCAACGACCTGCACCTGCTGACCCTCGCCGCCAACCAGCGCAAAGACCCGCAACGCCGCGCCGAAGCCATCAACGCCTGCGACATCGCCCTGCTCTGCCTGCCCGACGATGCCGCCCGCGACGCCGTCGCCAGCATCCGCAACCCGGCCGTGCGGGTGATCGACGCCAGCTCGGCGCACCGCACCCACCCCCACTGGACCTACGGCTTCGCCCAGATGCACCCGCAACAGGCACAACGTATCGCTACTTCAAAACGCGTGAGCAACCCCGGCTGCTACCCCACCGGCGCCATCGGCCTGCTGCGCCCCTTGCTGCAAGCCGGGCTGCTGCCGCAGGACTACCCGATCAGCATCAACGCCATCTCCGGCTACTCCGGCGGCGGCCGCGCCGCGGTCGAAGCCCACGAAGGGCCGAATGCGTCCAAAGCCGCCCCTTTCCAGATCTACGGCCTGGGCCTGGCCCACAAACATGTGCCGGAGATCCAGCAACACAGCGGCCTCAGCGAACGGCCGCTGTTCGTCCCGGCCTACGGTGCGTTTCGCCAGGGCATCGTGCTGACCATTCCACTGCAATTGCGCCTGCTTGCCCCGGGTGTCGATGCCGCGCGTATCCATGCCTGTCTGGAGCAGCATTACGCCGGGAGCGGTTGCGTGCAGGTGATGTCGCTTCGGCACGCACAAGAACTCACCGGCCTTGATCCACAGGCGCTGAACGATACGGACGCTATGCGCTTGATGGTGTTTGAGGGTGAGGGTCAGGTGCTGTTGGCGGCGGTGTTCGACAACCTGGGCAAAGGCGCGGCGGGGGCGGCGGTGGAGAATCTGGATTTGATGCTGGCCGCGATGGGCTGAAGGGATTGCCTGCGCGTTGCAACTGGCCAGACGTAGCCTGGTTTCATGCTGCCTTTGGTGCCTGATAAAAAAGCCCCACCGGCTGAGGTGGGGCTTTCAGCGTGCTGATGATCCTTCTGAGCCCCTGCCGAAAGGGCTATCGAACCCAGCGCTGGCCAGTTTTCCCGGCGCGACGCTCAAGCGATCGCCTTGGTCATTTGTCGTCCTTCTTCGTCGACGACTGCGAAGAGTATTCGCGGCTCTCTTCAGCGTTGGGCGCTTCAGGCAGGCTGCCCGGCGTGAACATATGGGTCTGCAAGTCGCTGGCCTCGATATCGACGACGCCATGCACCGCACGGGTCAGGCTGACGGCCTGCTCACACTGCTTATGGGTGATGAGCCGGCCACTCAAGGTGACGATACCCGCATGGGTTTTGACATTGATATGCAGGCCGCGGGTCGGTTCGGCAAAGGCCAGGGCCGACTTCACCTTGGTGGTGATCCAGGCATCGTGAACGGCCATTTCCAGGCCATGGGAGTAATGCTGGAAGGAATGAAGTTTCATGGCAGGCCCCTCTCGCGTAATCAGTTGGGCGTCCCGTCCCA